>JABDOU010000120.1 GCA_013043085.1 Acidimicrobiia bacterium | reverse complement strand
AACCCGATGAGGGTCATCCCCAGTTCGCCTGCAAGCTCAACGGCCAACGACGATGGGGCCGACACGCCACAAATCACGGGGATGCCCGCGACAGCCGCCTTTTGCGTGATTTCGAATGAGACCCGCCCCGAGACCATCAACAGAACATCAGACAGCGGCCAGCGGCGGGCGGCCATCGCCCCGATTGCCTTGTCAACAGCATTGTGACGCCCGACATCCTCGCGTGTCACGAGATGGGTGCCGTCAGTCTCAAAGAGCGCAGCAGCGTGCAAACCACCGGTGGTTTCGAACGTCTCCTGCGACGGCCTCATTTTCTTGGGCAATTCGAAGATGATCCGTGATTCGAGAGCCGGCGGACTCGCCACGGCACGTGCAGTAAGCCTGACAGCATCGATCGAAGCTTTTCCGCAGACGCCGCACGATGATGACGCGTACTGGTTTCGTCGAAACTGCTCGGGATCGACCACGACACCTTCGGCGAAGTCGATCTCATAGCGATCGCCTTGATCATCTCCCTCGATGGGTCGAATGGCGGAAACCTCATGAGGATGAATGGCGATCGCTTCAGTCAAAGCAAAACCCAGGCCCAGCTCTTCGTCATTGCCAGGGGTGCGCATGAGTACGGCAATAGGGACATCTGCGATGCGAAACTCGATCGGCGATTCCGTGACGACATAGTCGGTGACGGCCTCCTCGGTCGCTCCCCGCACCCGGATGATGTCAACCGGGACCGATCCGTCGTCAGTCATCGACGGACTGAATGTGCTCCCACCCGAACCGACCCTTGATGCAGAGGTGACCCGAGGTAACCGAGTGGTCCTCGGGGGAGGTGGCCTTAACGACTTTGTTGTCCTGAACATGGAGTTCCAGATTGCACCCGACCCCGCAAAAGGAGCAGACCGTGCGAGTAATCGTCTGCTCTTCCTCGTTCCAGGTCCCTGCTTGACGCATGGTCCACTCGGTCATCGGCATGAGGGCACCGGTCGGGCACACCCCGATGCAGTTGCCGCAGAACACGCAGGCCGAATCGGGAAGCTCGACCGCAAACTCGGTTGAGATCCGGGCTTCGAATCCACGGCCTGCCACGGCGATCGCAAATGTGTTCTGTGCATCTTCACCGCAGGCTTCAACGCACTTGTAGCAGAGGATGCATTTCGCGTAATCACGCATGTAGAGAGCGTTGTCGATGCGGGGAGGTTCCGTCACCGTGGCCGCTGTCGCACCGTCGACGTCATGATGGTGGCCGGGTTGGGCCTGATCCCGTTCACCGGCGCCTGCCGGCTCGCCAGGCGGCCCGAATCGACCGGCGTCTGCGTCGTATCGGTCCATCCAGTGCTTCATGCCAGCCAATTTCAGGTTCACCGACGAGCCAAGCAACTCGAGGACGAGCTGTCTGCTCTTGCGCACCCGGTTTGAATCAGTCGAGATCTCCATGCCGCCTTCGGCTTCGCGAGAGCAGGCGGGGACCAGGGCGCGACTTCCCTCCACCTCGACGACACATACCCGGCACGCGTTGACGGGGGTCAGCGTGTCCCCATAACAAAGCGTTGGCGTATCAACCCCGGCCTGACGGCAAGCGTCGAGTACGGTGGCTCCCTCCGTAACGATCACGTCTTCCCCGTCGATGCTCACCTTTACCTTTCGTGCCGGTGGCTCGATCCTGGTCCAGGTCGTTGTGTCAAATGTCGTCACGATTCGAGGACTCCCAGCTCGAAGGCGGACTGGACGGCTTCAGCCGCCAACTGGCCGAGGCCGCAGATCGAAGCATCGCGCAGAACCATTGCCAGGTCGTCGAGCACGGCTCGTTCATCGGATCCGGCTTCCATTCGGGCCAACGCCTCTTCCTGACGGACTGTGCCGACCCGACAGGGAACGCACTGGCCACAACTCTCGTCCCGGAAGAAGGCGGCGACGCGTCGAACCGCGGCTCCCATGTCGGCCTCGGTGTTGAAGACCATGATTGCACCCGAGCCCAGCGTGCCTTTGATGTCACGCAGATGCTCGAAGGTGAGAGGCGTGTCGAGCCGGCTAATCGGCAAGAAGCGGCCTGCCGCTCCGCCTACGAGTATCGCGTGTAGTTCTCCACGAACTCCTCCCGCAAGGTCGAGCAGCTCCCGAATTGTGGTTCCGAACGGAACCTCGTAGACGCCGGGTTTCTCAACGGCCCCGGCCAGACAAAACAATTTGGTACCGTTTGAGCCCCCGGTGCCCGAAGCCGCGAAGCCGGGACCGCCTCCCATCAGAATCAATGGCACGTTGGCGAGCGTCTCGACGTTATTGACCACGGTCGGTTCACCGAACAGGCCAACATCAGTGGGGAAAGGAGGTTTCGAGCGCGGCTCTCCGCGATAACCCTCGATCGAGTTGAACAAGGCAGTTTCTTCGCCGCAGATGTATGCGCCCGCGCCACGGCGGATCTCGACATCGAAGGCAAATCCGCTCCCTAGCACATCGGAGCCCAACAGACCCTTTGCACGGGCCTTCGTGATGGCGTTTGCCAGAAGCTCCTCGGCAACCGGGTACTCCCCCCTGATGTAGAGATACCCCTTTTCGGCACCAACGGCGTACCCGGCGATGGTCATCGCTTCGATCACTGCGTACGGGTCGCCCTCCATGAGAACCCGATCCTTGAACGTTCCGGTCTCGGATTCATCTGCGTTGCAAACGATGTACTTGGTGCGGCTCGGATGCGATGCCGCTCCTTGCCATTTGATCCCGGCTGGAAACGCGGCCCCACCCCGGCCACGAACTTCGGCGTCCTTGATCTCCCGAAGCACCGCGGCCGGACCCATGTGAACCGCCATGCGGAGGGCGGCATAGCCGCCATGGAACCGATAATCCTCCAGGTCCCACGGATCGACAACGCCGACCCGGCGCAGCAACTGCAACCCGGCACTGCCTGCCTGCGGCGCTCCCAGCGAAGGAGCCGTCGACGGGATCTCTCCGGCCAGCGCAGAAACAATGTCGGTCGCCGGGCTGGGAGCGATGACCCGATTCGGGGCGCCGGCCGACTGAATAAACGCAGCCGATCCTTTGTCGCATTGACCGAGGCATGGACTGGTGAGCCACATCGAATCTCCATCAGCATTCCCGCTGGCTCCCGCGATGGATTCGAGGTCCTCGATGATCTCCATGACACCGGCGGCCCGACAGGCCGTGTCGTCACAAACGTGGACAACGATCGGAGGTCGTTCCTGCACCGATAGCAGGGCATAGAAGGTAGCCACGCCATAGGCCTCGGCCGGGGGGATGGTCAGCCGTCGACATATGTAGTTGAGCCCTCCCTCGCTGATCCATCCGATCCGGTCCTGCAGACCGTGCAGAGCGGGCAGCAATTCATCCCGGCGGGATCGGGCATCGTGGCCGAGCCGGGCAATTCGATCGTCAGCCCTCGAATGATCTCCCCCGTCCCACCCGGAATCGGGGGCGCCAAGCACGGCGTCCACCGCGGACTTTTCAGCATCCGTCGCCTCGGCATGCATGAACTTGATGTCCATCAGGAAACGGTTTCCGAGATTCGTTCTATTCGGATCGCAGTTGCTTTGAACTCCGCCGTACCCGACTTTGGATCCCACGCGTCGGCGGTGAGCTGGTTGGTATCGACCTCGTCGGGAAAATGTGGAGTCATGAACGCGAGACCCGCCCGCAGGCCACGGTCGAATCGGACCGGCGCCTCTATGACCCCGCGGCGGGAGACGATGCGCACCAGTTCGCCCTCTCCGACCCCCAGCATCTCTCCGTCTTCTGGCGAAAGGTCGATCGTTTCCTCGTCACGTATAGGCGACGTATATCCGATCGACTGCACACCGGTGTTGTAGGAGTCGAGGCGACGGCCGGTTGTGAGCCTGATGGGGTAATCCTCGGAAAGCTCATCGAGCGGCGGAGAATGTTCCACGGGCGTGAAGGGCGCAGGCGGGCCGCCGATGGGGTCGCTCCAGAGTCGCGAGTGGAGAAACAGTTCGCCGGGATGGTTCTCGTCAGGGCATGGCCACTGAATACCTCCGAGCTCATCCAGCCTCTTGTAGCTCATGCCTGCATGCATCGGAGACAACGAACGCAGCTCATCCCACACCTGCTCGGCGGTCGGGTTCCCCCAGTCGTGGCCCATCGCTCGCGCCAGATCGAGAATGATGTCGGAGTCGTCGCGTGCCTCGCCGGGTGGGTCAAGAGCCTTGCGAACCAGCTGAACCCGGCGCTCGCTCGAGGTGACGGTTCCGTCGGTCTCGGCCCAACCAGCTGCGGCCGGAAACACCACGTCGGCCAACTCGGCTGTCTTTGTCATGAAGATGTCCTGAACCACCATGAAATCGAGCCGGTTAAGCACGTCGATCGCATGAGACACGTCGGCCTCCGACTGCGCCGGATTCTCGCCGATCACATACAAACTCCGCATCTGGCCCTTATCCATGGCCTCGAACATTTGAGACAAATGCCAACCGTTTTGAGCGGGCAGCGGGGAACCCCAGGACGTCTCGAACTTGAGCCGAATCTCGTCATTCTCAACATCCTGGAAACCGGGGTACTTGTTGGGTAGCGCACCCATGTCCCCACCCCCCTGGACGTTGTTCTGACCCCGCACCGGCACCAGGCCCGACCCGTATCGGCCGACGTGGCCGGTGAGAAGCGAAAGGTTTATCAACGAGAGGACATTGTCGGTGGCGTTGTGGTGCTCCGTGATCCCCAACGTCCAGCAGAGTTGGGCGGTTGGTGCGCGGGCGTACTCGTGAGCCAGCTGTCTGATCGCCTCTGCCGGTACTCCCGTTACGTCAGAGGCGACATCGAGGGTCCATGGCTCGACCGAGGTTTGATAGTCCTCAAACCCGATCGTCGCACGTTCTATGAATTCGTCGTTTGTCAGCCCGGCGTGGATGATCTCACGTCCTATGGCGTTGGCCAGAGGTATGTCGGTGCCTACATCGATGCCGAGCCAAACATCAGCCCATTGAGCCGTCTCAGACCGACGAGGGTCGACGGTGAACATCCGGGCGCCGTTGCGCAGACCCTTGAGAACGTGATGAAAGAATATGGGGTGGGCGTTGCGCGCGTTTGATCCCCACATGATGATGAGATCGGTTTCTTCGATCTCCTGATAAGAACTGGTTCCGCCACCCGCTCCAAACGCTATCGCCAGACCGGCGACACTAGGAGCGTGTCAAGTGCGGTTACAGCTGTCGAGATTATTGCTACCCATGACAACCCGACCGAACTTCTGAGCCAGAAAGTTCATCTCATTGGTTGCCTTCGAGCAGCTGAACATGCCGAACGAAGCCGGACCGTGCGCGTCCTTTACCCGCTGCAGGCCAGTTGCCGCGACCTGAAGCGCCTCGTTCCATTCTGCCCTCCGAAACCCGTCTCCGTCCCTGATCATCGGATGCGTCAAGCGCTCGTACCTTTTTCCCATTTCACCTCCTCTCACTCAACAAGTTGATACTACGTCCGGCGTTGCCGGCGTTCGTACGCGAGAGTCAGGCGCAGGCTTCCATGAGGCGGACGGCGGCCGCCAGGCCGATACGTATTCCGCGCACCATGCCGGTGCCGTCGAGAAGAAACACGAGTCCGAACCGGTCCTCGTTCTGTGGTAGATACACGAGGTTTTGACCGTCGACGCTTCCGGCTTCGGTTTGATATTCGACCTGGGCGCCGTACGTTTCTATGACCTCGTCGGCCGTGTCGCCCACCTCGATGCCAGAACGGGTTGCGAGGCCAGGTTGCGTGATCTCTATGTATTGCAAGCGGAGCTCGTCACCGTTTCCCGCAAACAACATGTATAGACCATCGGCGTTCCGGAACGATCCGGTTGCGCAGTCAGGAAGGAAGTCCTCGTACGTGTCGTCGAGGTCAACTGGATGCCGGGCGGCTGCGATCACCTCACCGAGAGTTTGCCCCGGTCCCACGGGTCCTATCCGCTGGAGCAGGATCTCCTCGCCGTCCAGGGGGCCGAAGGTGACGTCGCGCATCTCGACGGTCGTCGTGCCGTCCAGTCCGTAGGTCAATGACGACTTCAAGAACGTGCCTGCGGGTGGCGTTTCGACGGTTTCTCCCGGTTGAATCTCGACGTGGTAGGTGCCAAGGTCGATGATCCAAAGATCGGTCCCGGTGTTGGCAAGAGAAAGCCATTGACCCGAACGAAGCCCGATCGCCCACGTGTCACCGAACTCATCACATGTTTCCACCCAAACACGTTTGACCTCGATCGCATTCGAAATGGACGTGGAGGCACTGGATGGACATGAAGCATCCGGATTGAGGGTCGTGCTGGTCGACGTCGATGTCGCAACATCCGGATCGGTCGAGGTGACAGCGGATTCTTGGGCAGAGGAACAGGCCGCGAGTGCAACGGCACCGAGCAAGACCGCCAAATACCGTTTCACGAGAGTTCCTTCCTACTCATTTGTCCGACGTCGACAGCCAGGTATCAGGTTCCTCGTCCATCGACTCATCCATCGACTCATCCATCGATACGCGTTATATCGGCAGCTCGGCGGCGACGATTGATCGGCCATCGATCAGGGGCATCCCCTATATCGAAAACCAGTGATTGATCCGAAACTATTGCCATGAACCAGATAGCAACTTCGATCCGCAATCAGTGGCGCGCCGCCAATACGATGGCAGCAGCCACCCCCGACCATCGCAATCGATTCATCGACGCACTGAGAGCAGTCGCGATTTTAATTGTCGTGTACGGCCACTGGCTGGTGGCAGTTGTCGTTGTCGGAGACGAGGGGATGACCGCAGGCAACCTCCTCGACGTCGAACCGTGGACGCAATGGCTCACGTGGGGCTTTCAAGTCATGCCACTCTTCTTCATCGTCGGTGGATATGCCAGCGCGGCGTCGTGGTCGGCAGCCTCCGACCGGGGGACGTCTTATCGGGAATGGCTGGGAGATCGTCTTCGCAGGCTCTTCACGCCCGTCGTGCCCCTCCTGGTCTTCTGGGTCGTCGCGGCGAATGCGGGCCTTGCCGCTGGGCTCGACCCCGCCGTGCTCGGACTGGCCTCGATGGCAGCGCTGGTGCCCGTGTGGTTTCTGGCGGTCTACCTGCTCATGACCATGGCTGCGCCGTTTGGATATCGATTGTGGACGAAGCATGGATATCGAGTGCTCGCCGTGCTCATCGTCCTGGCCGGACTGACGGACACTGCTATGCGGATGATCGGGACGGTTTCTACAGGAGGCATCGAGATCGACCTCGTCAACACGATCGGTTGGGGCAACTTTCTCTGGGTCTGGGGCGCAATGCTCGTCATGGGATTCGCCTGGCATGATCGTCGACTCCCGCACGCGTTATTGCCTGCCGCCATTGGTCTCGTCTCACTGCTCCTTCTAACCGAAGTAGCGAGCTATTCCCGTTCAATGGTCGGGGTGGCCACAGAAGGCCTGAACAACAACACTCCCCCCTCGACGGCATTGATCGCTCTGGGTTTGCTCCACTTCGGCATCGCTCTCGGCATCGAACAACGCGCCAATCTGTTACTGCAGCGCAGGAGAACATGGGCTGCAGCGATCGTCATGAACAGCTTGATCATGACCACGTACCTGTGGCACCTCACCGTGCTCGTGCTCGTAGTTGGGCTCGCTACTGCTTTCGAAGGGGCCGGCTTCACGATTGATCCAGGATCGGTGACATTCTGGGCCACGCGTCCCCTCTTGTGGCTCGTCCTCACGATCATCACGATTCCGCTCGTACTGGTGTTGAGCCGCTTCGAACGCCCGAAGCGTGTCGCAGCTCATCCGAGGGTGTCACAACAGATGATCGGTGCGCTCTGCATCTTCGGCGGTCTTGCCACAATGGCCAGGTACGGAGTCATCACCGGGACGGGTTTCAATTGGCCTGCTGCACTCCTCCCCCTGGTGGGTGCAGGCTTGATCGGGCTCTTCCATCCTTCGATCACCGATGATGCCATCGACAAGAATGCTGCCGGACTCGAGAAGGCCGCCTGAACTGATTCGCATGTTGCTCTCGCCGCGCTTCGCGTGCACAAAAGGCCGATGACGACGTACAAGACGACCCGAAGTCAGGGGGGCAAAACCTCCGGGCCGTCTTGTACCTCTAGCGTATAGGAGGCGAAGCACCCTGATACGGACATCCTGATAACAGTGTTTGACCGACACCTCGGCGGTTCCCAAAGGCTATGTCGGGCGGTCGCCTGAACTCAAGGTTTTTGCGAGTGAGTTCGACATTGTGTGGGTGATCCGAACGCTGAGTGAGACCGGGCTATGACCCGGATTCGAGCGTATTTTCTGGTCGTGATGACGTGTTTGGCCGCGTTCGTCACCGGTTCTCCACTCGATGTCGCCGCCGCCGACGAAACCCCGGTCGCTTCAAGCCTGGCGCTGTTCGACATCCGCACCGGCCAGTGGCATTTGCGAGAAGGAAATCTGAGTGCCTCGTTCTACTTCGGTGAACCCGGCGACGTGCCGCTCATGGGCGACTGGGATTGTGACGGCGAAGATACGCCGGCGATGTTTCGCCCTTCGAACGGATTCGTCTACTTGACGAATCGCAATGCTCAGTCGGTGGCCGTCAATGAATTCTTCTACGGTATGGCAGGAGATATTCCCCTGGCGGGTGACTGGGATGGCGACGGCTGTGATACATTCGCGATCTATCGACCGACCGAAGGCCGTGTCTACCTCCGCAACGCTCTCGGTCTCGGAACCGCTGACCACAGCTTCTACTTCGGCGACCCCGGGGACCGGCCGTTTGCAGGCGACTTCGATGGAGATGGCTTCTCGACCGTCGGTCTCTACCGCGACCTCACGGGCTTTACGTATCTACGCAATACCAATGACCAGGGTGTCGCCCACCTCTCGTTCTTTTATGGTGATCCTGCTGACCGCATCGTCGCAGGAGACTGGAACGGCGACGGATCGGACTCCGTTGGAATCTTCAGACCATCGGAAGCAAGGTTCTACCTGTCCGACTACAACCGGCAAGGAATCGCCGATCGACAGATCGGCTTCGGGGATGGATCATGGCTTCCCGTTGCCGGCACATTCCACCTGGAGGGAGCCCCGACGGTTGATCCCGGGACCGCATCGCCATGGAGCGATCCGGCAACGTGGCCCGAAGGTCGGGTGCCGGGACCGGGCGACGTGGTGACTATCCCGGACGGCGATGTTGTCCTCCTGGATGCGAGCCCTGCCGCGCTCGGCGGCCTCAACATCAATGGTGCTCTCATTTTTGATGCGCGCCCGGTGACGTTGAGGGCCGATTGGGTCATGGTGCGCGGCGCTCTGCAGATCGGAACTGAAACGGCGCCCCACGATGCTCCCGCCACGATCGTCCTCACCGGGGATGAAGGCCAGGATGTCATGGGGATGGGCACACGCGTATTAGGCGTCCTAGGCAGTGGAACTCTCGACGTACACGGAATCGAACGGTCGAGCTGGACTCATCTCGCGTCAAACGCCACAATCGGTGTCACCTCAATCACCCTCGACGACACTGTCGACTGGCAACCCGGCGAGAGAATTGTGATCTCTTCGACCGATTTCGACTGGGAGCAGGCTGAGGAGCGAACGCTGACTTCGGTGTCGGGAAACGTCGTCTCGTTCTCCGAACCACTCGAACACCCGCACTGGGGTGAGCTCCAATACTTCGATGGCCGCATTCTCGACGAGCGGGCGGAGGTCGCGTTGCTCGATCGGTCGATCCAAATTCGTGGCGAAGGTCCCGGAATCGAAGCCGGCTTCGGTGGTCACACCATGTTCATGCCCGGATCAACGATTCGCATAGAACACTCAGAATTCACGTCTATGGGTCAGGCCGGATTGCTCGCCCGCTACCCGCTTCACTGGCATCATGCCGGGGACGTGACAGGCAGCTATGTTCGCGGTGCCTCGATCCATGACAACTTCAATCGCTGTGTCACGATCCACGAGACCG
>JABDOU010000094.1 GCA_013043085.1 Acidimicrobiia bacterium | reverse complement strand
ACTGACATGACAGAGGGCGTCCAGGCCGACGAGAGGGCCAACCGTTTCTTCATGGCGCGGACACCCCTCCGCCGATGGGGACAACCGGACGATTTCGAGTCGATTGCGGTGTTCCTGGCCTCGAATGGATCGTCATTCGTCACGGGTGCGGAATTCCTGGTCGATGGCGGGTTCTCGGCGTCCTAGCTCGTGAAGGTCTTGCTGGCTGAGCCATGGTGGGGAGGTTCGCATCGCCAGTGGGCAGAGGGCTATCGCAACCACAGCTCGTATGAAGTACGTGTGATCTCCCGTCCTGGTACTCACTGGCGTCGGCGAATGAAGACCGCCGGCGAAGAGTTGGCGGCAGAAGCCAACCAAATCATCACACGGGGCTGGACCCCGGATGTGATCTTGGCTACGGACATGATGGATCTGGCCACCTTTCGGAAGCGTCTCAACACCAGGCTTCCGACCATCCTCTACATGCACGAGAACCAGCTCACCTACGGCGCAACGATCGATATCAACCACGGCCGCATCAATGCGCGAAGCGTGGCGGCCGCCGACCTCACGGTGTTCAACAGTCAGTACCACTGGTCGTCGTTCGGTGAGGCGCTCATGGCTCTCGACCATCCACTGGCGCTGGCCGCATGGCACTCCGCCACGATCATTCCGGTTGGAATGGATCTGTCAGAGGTGCGCCTTGGTGAAACGCAAGACGGGCCCGCCAACGTGGTGTGGAATCACCGATGGGAGCCCGACAAGGCGCCTGATCGCTTCGCAGACGCCCTCGACGTCATCGACAACCTCGATTGGAGTTTGACGCTCCTTGGAGAACGGGATCGTTCTGCCGCAATCGACCGCATACGGTCTCGGTTTTCAGATCGGATCGTGCACGACGGATGGGCAGAACCCCGCCAGTATCTCGATTTGCTCGGCCGCGGGACCATCGTCGTTTCTACCGCAAACCAGGAGTTCTTTGGAGTCTCCGTTGCAGAGGCCGTGGCATCCGGCTGTTTTCCCATTGTCCCGAACCGGCTGGCATACCCCGAGCTGCTCGGCTCCCCGTTGGTAGACGGCACCCTGTATGAAGGGGACCTTGGGCCACATCTCAGGTGGGCGATCGAACATCCCGAGGCGCTCCGGATGGGCCGCGAAGTACTCGCCGCTCGCATGCAAAGGTACGACTGGTCAACGATCGCGCCCATGATGGACCTCGCTCTGACCTCGATCTAGACCGGCGCGCCCACTCCGATGGCTTGCTCCTACCGTTTGGGCCGGTGGCCGTTTCACCCGGACATCTATTGTTGTTTACGCGACTGCCCGTCATCCAGATGTGACTCCAGGATCGAATACAAGGAGACCGATCGACACGCCCCGATTTACACACAAGCGATTACCCAGGAAGCGATTACCTACAAGGAGGACCCTTTTGAATCCCACCACCACCTCTTCGAATCTACTTTCGAGGCTTTCTCAATTCCACCGCGTCAAGCTCATCTTCATGTTCGGAGCTTTCGTCTCCTTCGTCCTTTCCGTGACCCTCTGGTTCCTCGTCGATCGTGAGGTCGGCCTGTTCGTTGGGCTGTGGGTGCCTGCCATTCACTCTCTCGGAGTTCTGGTGCTGGTCGGAGAGGACACAACACAATGAACGATGCGGCCATCTTTGCCATTGGTTCAGCACTCTTCATCATGCTGTCGTGGGCGACGATGTCGTTCCTGCTCCTCCAATTCAGTGCCCTCTATCGGAATGAACAGGTAGACGACGCAGCGGCGAATGCTCCCCAACCAGAAGCCGGCTGATCTCAGCAAATATTTTTGATTCCGTCATCCGAATAAGAGCTGACTACGGATAGTGGTCAGCAGGTACTCCCGATCCGGGGGTAACAACCAGGAGTCGGAGGAGTCCTATGCGTACGAGAAATGTGCTGATCGCAACAATCGCTCTCATGTTGAGCTTGATTGCTTTGCCGGCATCGGCAGAAAGCGAAACCGGAGGGATAACGGTCCAGTCGTTCGATGCTGCCACCGGTCTGTGGAACGGCATCGACGATCAGTCCAACCCGGTCAACTTCTATTTTGGCAACCCGGGCGACATGCCGCTTCTCGGCGACTGGGACGGCGACGGAGTTGAGACGCCCGGTCTGTATCGTCAGTCGGATGGGTTCTTCTACGGTCGGAACTCGAACGTGACCGGCCTGGCCGAGGTTTCCTTCTATGTCGGAGATCCTGGCGATGTTCCCCTCGTTGGTGACTTCGACGGCGACGGTCTCGACACCGTTTCGGTCTACCGGCCCGGCGAGGGAAGAGCCTTCATCATGAACACCATGGGCCCTGATGGCGGCGCCCTTGGAACGCCCGACAAGTCCTACTTCTTCGGCGATCCGGGAGACAAACCATTTGTAGGTGATTTCGACGGCGATGGAATTGACACCATCGGCCTCCATCGTGAGACGACCGGAAAAGTCTATTTCACGAACTCCCACGAAACCGGTCCTGCCGACTACGACTTCTTCTTCGGAGATCCGGGCGACGTCATGCTGGCCGGAGATTGGGATTTCGACGGTCAAGACACCGTAGCTGTGTACCGCCCATCCAATGGCGTCTTGTACATGTCATCGGGGAACCAGACCGCCGGGGCTGCAATGTCTCTCTACGTCGGTGATGTGATGCCGACCGGAGATGGGTTTGCAGTAAACATGCCTGCTGACATTGTCGACACCGCGGTTGGTGCCGGTACGTTCAACACCCTCGTTGCTGCTGTTCAGGCCGCAGGACTCGAAGACACGTTGAGGAGCGCCGGACCCTTCACGGTCCTCGCCCCAACCGACGATGCCTTCGCTGCCCTCGGAACCGACACCATCAACGCACTGTTGGCAGATCCCGACACCCTCGCCGACATTCTGTTGTATCACGTCATCAGTGGCGCCGTTACCTCAGACGTTGTCGTCACGCTGGATT
>JABDOU010000186.1 GCA_013043085.1 Acidimicrobiia bacterium | reverse complement strand
CGGCTATTGCGCCGGAGTCGCCAGATGATTGGGAGATTGTTGCCGAGGTTGTGCTTTCCGAAGGGGAGAATAGAGTTGACCTCGGCGATCGCGAAGGGGGTCTATGGCTTCTGTGGATAACCGAGGTCGCCGTGCAGGACAACGGCGAATTCCACTACTCGTTTCTTCAGGAAGTACGGTTCAGTCGATGACAAAGCGGTATCCCGGCTGCGGACATCAGGCCTTCCGGTGTTGACGGACCGCGAACTCGTCGATCGGTTTGTGGCAGGCGATCAGAGTGCCTTCACACAGCTGATGCAGAATCATGAGGACCGTATTTTCGGCTTGTGTCTTCGTATGTTGCGAGACCGCACCAAAGCGCTCGATGCCACCCAGGAAATGTTCCTCACGCTCTACCGCAAAGCAGACAAATACCACGGAAAGAGCGCGTTCTCGACCTGGCTGTACCGGGTGGCAGTCAACACGTGCTATGACCAGATGCGTAAAGAGAAGCGGAAAAAGGCAGACGCACTGCCCGCCCACCTCGATCCCGTCGATCCCCACGTCACGGATGAGATGAGGGCGGTGGAGCTGCGCCCCGACATTGAAGCGGCCCTCGCCACGCTCCAACCCGAGTTCCGGAGTGCGGTCATTCTCGTCGACATGCAGGGGCACTCCCTGGAGATGGCAGCCGACATGCTCGAGGTGCCCATTGGCACCGTCAAGTCCCGAGTGTTTCGGGGGCGTCGCATCCTGGCATCGAATCTCGGGAACCTTTCGAACCCTTCTGCGACTCCAAGAGATGACCGTGAATGAGTGACGAAGAGAACATGAACACCGACCACCCCCCCTTCCCTGACCCGGATTCGCCCGAACGTATTGAGATGTTGTTTGATCTTGCGGCGGGCGTATACGACGACGCCACATTCGAACGTCTCACGGCGGGACTCACCGATTCAGAGCGGCATGAGATCGAAGAGCAGCGGGTCGTTCATACATTGCTCGCCGAGGCACCACCGATTGCCATGGACGATCTCGAACGCGCTGCTTTGCGCGACGCCATTCGTAGTGCCGGACCTGGTCGTGGCGGATTGCTCGGTTTCCGGATGCCCTGGGGTCTCGCGGGCATGTCCAACCGAATCGCGCTGGGAAGCGCGGCCGCAAGTCTGCTCGTAGTTGTGGTCGCCGGTTCATTCGTCATGGGCGGGGGCCTCGGCGGATCCGATAGCGCAGACCTGACCGCAGATGCGGCGGCTTCGACGACGATGCAGGCCCCTGGCGCAGAAGAGAGCGCAGACGCAGATTTCTTCGGGTCTGACGAGAATCGATTGTCAGCTCCCGAGACTGCAGCAGTGGAGAGCTTGCAGTCGATCGAAGAACCAGCGGACGGGTCCGGCGTCGCGGCCGTAGAGGACGTCTCGGTAATTCGCGAATCAGATGTTGAGGAACTCCTGGCGGAAACCCCCTCAGGTCCCCGGCCATACAATCCCGACAACCTGGCGTGCCGCGACGAACTGCCCTCGAATGACGTCACGTTCGGCTACCTCGGCCAGTGGAGGAGTAACGGGGACGATCAACGCAATGCAGTGATGTTCAAGATAGAACGCGGCCTTGACGCCTCTGTTCAGGTACTCGACACTGCTGACTGCTCGCTGCTCTTCGAGTTGGACAAGTAGCTAACCTCACCGCAATGGACGACCTGCCGGCTCGCTTCGCCGACTTCTTGGAGCAAATTGCCACGACCGTTCGATCCGTCACCGTTGATCGAGCCGCCGGGTGGGCGCGCATGGTTGCTCTTGGTATTGTCGCCACCGTGCTGGTGATGATGGCTGTCTGGTTCATTCTCGTCGGCCTTGTTCGCCTGCTCTCGACCTGGATCGCGGTCAAATACCTCTACGCCATCATCGGCGGATTATTTGTGATAGCTGGTGCGTTGCTATGGAGCAGACGAACACCGAAAGAGACTTCATGACAGAAGTAGAAAAAGTCATCATCATTGGTAGCGGTCCGGCCGGGCTCACGGCTGCGATCTATGCGGCTCGAGCCGAACTCAATCCGCTGATGATCGAGGGCCTGGAGCGGGGTGGACAGCTCATGTTGACCACCGACGTCGAGAACTATCCAGGTTTCCCTGATGGAATCATGGGACCGGAGATGATGGAGCAGTTCAGGAAGCAAGCCGAGCGATTCGGAACCCGCATCATCTCCAATGACGTGACCCGCGTAGACCTGTCCGAGCGTCCCTTCGGTATTTGGGTGGGCGAGGACGAGTATCGAGCTGAAGCAGTCATCATCTCCACCGGTGCCTCGGCAATGTGGCTTGACGTTCCCGGCGAAGACAAACTGCGCGGACACGGTGTCTCGGCCTGCGCCACCTGTGACGGTTTCTTCTTCCGGGATCAGGAGATCGTGGTTGTGGGCGGCGGTGATACCGCAATGGAAGAAGCCCTATTTCTCACGAAGTTCGCAAGCAAGGTGACTGTGATTCACCGCCGGGATGAGTTCAGAGCTTCCAAGATCATGGCCACTCGGGTGATGGAGCATGACAAGATCGACATCCTTTGGAACACCATCGTTGTCGAAATGCTCGGCGACGGGAACGTCACCGGCGTAATGCTCGAGGACACCGTTACCGGTGAACGGCGGGAGATGGCCACAGACGGCGTATTCGTCGCGATAGGTCATCGCCCAAACACCGATCTGTTCAAGGGTCAACTCGAAACCGACGAGGTCGGCTACATCCAGCTTCCTGGCCGATCCACTGCGACCGCCATTCCTGGTGTCTTCGCAGCAGGCGACGTGGCCGACAGTTACTACCGTCAGGCGGTTACCGCAGCGGGCACCGGTTCTATGGCCGCCATCGACGCGGAACGCTGGCTCGCCGAACAAGAGCACTAACACCGCAACCAGCGGAATACAATGGCGCTCCGTGCGTTATAGCCTCAGACCAACCTGGTTGGTGTCAGGTCAACCACGAGACCAGATCTCATGTTTGTAGGGAGTTATGAATGGGTGAAAATACGTTGACGGCAACCGGTGAGACCTTCACCGAGTTGATCAATGGTGACAAGCCGGTCCTGGTGGACTTCTGGGCTGAATGGTGCGGTCCGTGCAAGGCGATCGGCCCTGCTCTCGAGGAAATCGCCGGTGAGCATCAATCCATCGAAATCGCAAAACTGAACGTCGACGAGCATCCAGACACGGCTCGAAACTTCGAGGTCATGAGCATTCCGACCATGATTGTGTTTCAGGACGGCGTCGAGAAGAAGCGCATTGTGGGCGCACGACCCAAGCAGGCGATACTCGAAGAGTTGTCAGAGTTTCTCTAGCCCTGCGGCCGTAGCATTGAGGTCGTGGACCTCTATCGACGAAACGACTCCGGCGAGGCCGTGGCTGATATCCAGACCCGGCTACAAGCCGCGGGATTTGCGTGCGATCCAGATTCACCCGGCGACTTTTTGAATGGTACGGATCATGCCGTCCGGGAGTTTCAACGCTCGAGGAATCTCTCTCAGGACGGCATTGTCGGGCGCGATACCTGGAGGCATCTGGTCGAAGCCGGGTTTCGTCTTGGCGAACGCTATCTCTACTACCGAAGACCGATGATGCGCGGCGACGATGTCGCCGACTTTCAGCGTCACATGAACATGCTCGGATTTGACGCCGGCAAAGAAGACGGGATCTACGGCCCGAACACGCATCGCGCTCTTCTCGAATTCCAGGAGAATCGTCAGATTGTCGCCGACGGCGTCGTCGGTCCTCTCGTCTGGAACGAGCTGTCCCTCATCGGGCGCGTCATCGGTGAAACGAGTCGCGTCGCCCTCCGGGAGCGAGAATGGCTACGCACCAAACCACGACATATGGCCAACCTGCGCATCGTATTCGATCCGTTCTGCCGATCGGAAACGGAATCCGAGCTTGCCTGGGAAGCAGCAGGTGCTGCAATGAAAATGGCGAGGGAACATGGAGCGAATCCGCAGCTATCGCGCGCTGTGGACGTTTTTCCGGACGAATCCAACCGCGCGCAGCGCGCAAATCTGTTGGACGCGGAACTCGTCATCGCCCTTGCGGTCCCCCAGGTGGAAGATGACGCCGGGGTGTACCACTTCGCAACGGCCAGAAGCCACAGTCCCGCCGGCGCCGTGCTGGCGGGGAGAATCGCCAAAGAACTGGGGGTACACCCGGTAGGCCGCGCTATTCCGATTCTCCTCGAAACCAGAGCACCTGCGGTAGTCGTTGCCGTATACGACCTCGGAGCTCATACCGCTCACGCCATCATCCATGGCGTCGAGGGATTCCTCGCCGAGGATTACGAGCGGGCCTCGGAGGGCCTTGCCGAATCGAGGTCATCCGCCTCCCCGGAAGGCGAGCCCGACACTCCCCCAATTCTCTGAAAGATCGATTCGAGTTCTTCCAACGACCCGAACCGAACTTTGATGCTTCCCTTCGATCCGCTGTAGAGAATGTTCACACGCGATCCGAGGATTTCATTGAGCCTCTCCTCGTATGCGATGATCTCCGCCGGTCGGTCCGATACTTTGCGGGCGGCAACTACGGGAGCAATGCTGTCGCGCGATCGGGCGGCCTCTTCGATCATCCTCACCGACCAGCCTTCTTCGGCGGCTCGACGCGCTATATGCTCGGCATACGCCAGATCCTCCACTCCAGCCAGGACTTTGGCGTGAGCCGGCGAAATCTCTCCCCGTTCCAACAAACCCTGAATTGCGGCGGGAAGACCCAGCAACCGGAGCGCATTCGTAATGGTGGGCCGTGCCTTGCCAACTCGATATGCGAGTTCTTCGTGAGTCCATCCAAAATCTTCCAGCAACTGCCGGTAGGCGGCGGCTTCCTCGAGGGCACCGAGATCTTCGCGCTGAATGTTCTCGACGAGCGCCTCGGTGAGGCTTGACCACGCCTGCTCCTCCGCTCGCACCATGGCAGGTACGTCTACGAGTCCAATGTGCTGTGCCGCGCGCCATCGTCTCTCCCCCGCGACCAGCTCGTAGCGACCGCTTCTCGGTCGAACTATCAAAGGCTGGAGGATTCCCACCTCTTCAATCGAGGCCGCCAGTGATCGAAGGGCGTCGTCATCGAAATGCGTGCGCGGCTGGTTCGGATTGGGATCGATGGCATCCACTCGGATCATCGCAAAACCCGTCGAGCCTGATTCCGATCGCGGAGGTATCAGCGATTCCAATCCTCGCCCCAATCCTCGCTTGTCGGTCTGCTTCAACGATGCGGGTTCATCTACCATGTCGCTTTCTCCATTCGATAGTCAGGTCTCCATAGGCACGAGCGCCCTTGCTGGCCGGGTCGAGTACTTCGATCGGCTCGCCATACGACGGAGCCTCAGAAATGCGAACTGCCCGCGGAATAATCGTGTCGTAGGCCGTGGCTCCGAAGTAATCACGCACCTCCCGCACCACATCTGACGCCAGCGTGGTCCGGGCATCAAACATCGTCAGAACGACCCCTTCGATCTTCAAAGTCGAATTGAGGCTTCGCTGTACCAGGGAAATGTTCTGCAGGAGCTGACTCAGACCCTCGAGGGCGTAGTACTCACACTGGATTGGGATGAGGACCTCGGTCGCGGCTGTCAACGCATTGATCGTCAGAAGACCAAGACTTGGCGGGCAGTCGATGATGATGGCGTCGTATCGAGTCGTGTGTTCCAGAGCACGATGCAAGCGACCTTCCCTCGAAAACGCCGAGACCAACTCGATCTCAACTCCCGCAAGATCGATCGTGGCCGGAGCCACGTGCAAGCCTTCGAGAGATGTCTCCTGGATTACTCCGTTGACGTCCACCTCTTCAGTGAGAGCGTGATACATCGAATACTTGATGTC
>JABDOU010000079.1 GCA_013043085.1 Acidimicrobiia bacterium | reverse complement strand
GGGTTCAGACTGCCGAACTGGGTGAGCTCAGCTTCCAGGAATATTTCGTGCTCAACGGAGCGATGCCAACGGTCACGGGACTCAGGTTCGAACAGGCGGCGGACGCAAAGCCCGCGCCGGGAGTGATTGAAGCGATCGATCGCGCCGAAGTGGTGGTCATCGCCCCGAGCAACCCTCCTCTCTCCATCTGGCCGATGCTGGCCATTCCCCCGATCCGCGAAGCCATTGCAGTAGCCGAAACGGTGGTCGCAATCAGTCCCTTCGTCGGAGGCAAACCGGTCAAAGGCCCCACTGATCGCGTGATGGCTTCACTCGGATACGACCCGTCCCATGCAGGCGTCGTTGCCGGCTACGACGGGTTGCTGTCTCATCTCGTCGTCGACCGGGATCCACCCGATGTCGATGTGAAGTGCATCGTTCATGACACAATGATGAACACGCCAGAACTCGCCGCCAGTTTCGGCGCATGGTTCGGTGATCTGTGGACGTGAAGCCCGACCTATCGGTTTTCGGGATCCCGGGAATTGGCGAAATCGAACGTGGAGCGCCTTTGGCCGACATCATCGGCGACGCCATTGTCAGTCACCTCACGACACTCGTTCAAGGCGATATCGTCGTAGTAACCCACAAAGTGATATCGAAAGCAGAGGGGCGATTCGCCAAACCGGTCGACGGGTCGGTTGTGGAGATCGTTGAGAACGAAGCGTCGGCAATCCTCAGAAGACGGGGCGAGCTGACGATTACCCGCACCCGACACGGTTTCATCTGTGCGAATGCAGGAGTCGACCGGTCGAATGTGCCAGGCGAAGATGTCGTCTTGCTCCCGCTCCGTCCGGATCGTTCCGCAGCATCCATCCGCAACCGGTTAATGAAACGATTCGGCACAGATATCGCCGTGGTGGTTACGGACACATTTGGGCGGGCGTGGCGTCGCGGACTGGTTGACGTTGCAATCGGAATTGCAGGCTTACCGGCGTTGATAGACCACAGGGGCAAGCCCGACCACACGGGTCGCATCATGGAAGTCACCGAAGTGGCGATCATCGATGAGATCGCAGCAGCGGCGGATCTGGTCATGGGTAAAGCCACCTCGATCCCTGTTGCGGTGATGCGAGGCCTTCACGTAGGAGCGCAATCGTCTGGCAACGGGAAAGCTACGGACCTGGTTCGATCGGCCTCAGAGGACTTCTTCCTCTAGGCGAACTCCCGAAACCACGCGACGGTCTTGTCAAGGCCCGACTCGAGGCTCTCTCCAGGGTTCCAACCCAAATGCTGCCTGGCTGCGGAGGCGTCGATCACGCTCCTGGCCAGGTCGCCGGCCTTGCTCGGCCCGTGAATGGGATCGCCGTCGAAACCGATTGTGTTCGCCAGAGCCGCATAGAGCTCAGACACGGAAGTTGCATCGCCGGTTCCGATGTTGAGAAGCCTGCCGCCGCCGATGTCTCCCGCACGAACAAACGCATCGACGACGTCAGCCACATAGACGTAATCGCGTTGCTGTGAACCATCGCCGTTGATCGTGGGTGTCTTTCCGTCCAACATCAGACGGGCGAAGATTGCTATTACGCCGGCCTCGCCGTGGGGATCTTGTCTCGGGCCATAGACGTTACCGAGAGCCATCGCCATGTAGTCGAGTCCGTATTGATCCAGATAAAACCGGAAATAGTCCTCCACGATCTTCTTGGAGATGCCGTAGGGACTGTCCGGATGCTTCGGCTGAAGCTCGGTGGCTGGATCCGTCACCTCGCCGTAGATGGCGCCACCTGATGAAGCGAAAACGATCCTTTGCGTTCCGACCTTGCGCGCGGCTTCGAGCAGGTTGACCGTTCCGACGACATTTACCGTGGCGTCGAACACCGGATCGTCAACAGATGGACGCACCGCGCTCTGAGCCGCTAGATGAAAAAGCAGGTCAGGCTTGAAGTCGGAGAACAAATCCGCGATTTCATCAGAAGTGATATCGAGATCGACCAATGTCGCCCCTGCGCCGAGAGCGCCATGCAGACGTTCGATACGCCCTTTTGACAAATTGTCGACGATGACGACGTCGTGCCCCTCGGCAACGAGACGATCGGACAGGTGGGATCCAATGAATCCCGCGCCGCCCGTCACGAGTGATGTGGTCATGAGGGTGGCTCGAACGTCACGGAACGGGCACTGAGACTCGATCCAGGGCCGATCCGCACGGCTGCTGTCAATTCACAGCCTTCGCCGACCACTGCTCCTGCGCCGATCACCGTGGTATCGGAGATCCGGGCATTCTCGACGACTGCGTTCCATCCGACGATTGAATCCTCAACGACGGAACCCGACCGGATGGTCGCGCCGGCCAATACGATCGATTCGCGAACCCGGGCACCTTCTTCGACCACGGCTCCCGGTCCGATGAAGTTCCAGTTGCCGTCGAGATCGCCCGCAACATTCGCTCCGATGCCGTGGTGGGCGGGCTCCATATTCACAAGGCGCGAGTTGCCCGCAGCCACGTCCCGATGCGTTTGCAGATAGAGCGGAGGTGTTCCGATGTCCAACCAGACACCGTCGATCTTGACGCCACCGAGGAGGCCCTGCTCGACGAGTGACGGAAAAACGGTCTGTTCGAACGACAGGGCACCTTCGTCGTACGCATCGAAAACCGACCTGGACATGAGATACATCCCGGCATTCACCGCATTGGTTGGCGCAGTGCCAGGAGGTGGCTTTTCGATGAAGCGCTCGACCTTGCCTAGATCGTTCGTTACGACAACGCCGTATGCGCTGGTGTCCTCGACCCCGACGAGAGACAAGACAGCGGGCAGGTCTGGAGCGTCCTCAACGAACTGACCGAGACTTCCCTCTAACACGACGTCGCCGTTCAAGACGAGGAAACGGTCGTCCAGCTGATCGCGAACCGCAACAAGCGGCCCGGCGGTGTCGAGTTTCGATTGCTCGACCGCCAGGTGCACAACCGGACTTGTGGTTCCTTCGGCATAGGTTCGCCATGCCGACTCGTGACTCGTACCGATCGCGAGAATCACTTCCTCCACCCCGACTTCGGCCAGCAATCTGAACTGAAGCTCGATGAACGGGACTCCGGCTACGGGCAGAAGGCCTTTGGGCACGGTATCGGTCAGCGGCCACATTCGAGTGCCCCGCCCACCGACAAGCAATATCGCCTGACGTATCACCCTGCCAGCACCTGCTTGAAGTATTGATGGGTCTCCGCCAGCCCATCGACCAGGTCGACGACCGGCCTCCAATCGAGCAGGTCGACCGCCCTCGAGATGTCGGGCTGTCTCACCTTCGGATCCGACTGCGGTAGCTCGGTGAAGATCCGACCCGGATCGCCCGCGATTTCGGCAACGCGATCGGCCAACTCGAGCATCGTGATTTCGTTTGGGTTGCCGAGATTCACGGGGAGCGTGACATCGCTGCGCGACAGCCGGATGATGCCCTCAACCAGATCGTCGACATAGCAAAACGATCGAGTTTGGCTTCCGTCGCCCTGAATCGTCATCGGTTGCCCGTTGATCGCCTGCACGAGGAAGTTCGAAACGACCCTGCCGTCATCTGGAGACATTCCAGGGCCGTAGGTGTTGAACACCCGAACGATGCGCGTCTTCGTGTGCCTGCCACTGCGATGGAACGCGTGCACCAGCGCTTCTGCGTACCGCTTCGCTTCGTCGTAACAGGCGCGAGGGGATGTGATGTCTACGTTGCCGAAGTACGACTCTTGTTGCGGGTGTTCGAGGGGATCTCCATAGATCTCGCTCGTCGAGGCAAAGGTGATCACCGCATCATCGCTCTCGGCGCGCTCGAGCATATGCAAGGTTCCTTCGGCGCCCGTTCGCATGGTTCCGATCGGATCTTTGAGGTATCGGGGCGGCGAAGCAGGCGATGCGAAGTGGTAGATGTGGGTGAAGGTGCCGCCGATGTCGGGCGGATCAATGACATCTCCTTCGATGAACTCGGTGCCTTCAGCAACTCCCAGTGGACTTGCACTCGAGAGATTGTCCAGCACGACGACCTCGTATCCGTCTCGCACAAGCCGCTCGGACAAACTGCGACCGAGAAATCCGGCGCCGCCCGTGACGAGCGCTCGGGTCATCTGCCAACGCCGACGTAGTTGAACTGAAGACGATGCATATCCCGCGGGTCGAGCATGTTGCGAGCGTCGACGATGTTGGCCGACGCCATGACACCGTGGACCTCTCGCATGTCGATGCCCTGGAATTCTGGCCACTCGGTTGCAATCAACAGGAGATGGGCGTCGCGGGCTGCTTCGACGGCGCTCTCCACCTGCTTGACCTCGGTGCTCGATGCCTGCGGGTCATAAGCAGTGACGAAGGCACCCCGATCCTTGAGCGCCGTAGCGAGGTACATGGCCGGCGAATCCCGCAGGTCATCGGTTCCAGCTTTGAACGCCAGACCCCACATGGCAACACGCTTGCCGTCGACATCGCCGCCCAGCATGCCTGTCACCTTGTCGAGCATCCTCTCATGTTGTTGGCGGTTGACCTCGATCACGCCCTTGAGAAGCGAGAAGTCGTATCCGGCAGATTCAGCGATGGCGACGAGCGCCTGGGTGTCTTTTGGAAAACAGCTTCCGCCGTAGCCGGGTCCCGGATTGAGGAAGTGAAACCCGATCCTGCGATCGTAGCCCATACCTTTGAGGACGTCTTTCACGTCGGCTCCGACCGCTTCGCAAAGGTTGGCAATGGCGTTGGCGTACGTGATGCGTGCCGCCAGATATGCATTCGAGGCGTACTTGATCATTTCCGAAGAGGCAGGATCGGTCACGATGGTCGGGGCCTGGAGTCCCTGATACAGCTCGATCATGGTTTCGGCAGCTTGCTGATCTCTGGTACCTACGACGATCCGGTCGGGGTGCTTGAAGTCGCCTACCGCAGATCCTTCGCGCAGGAATTCCGGGTTTGAGAGAACGACTACCTCGGCACCCATGTCATCGAGTTGCTTTTGAAATCGTGCAACCGAACCGACTGGCACGGTGGACTTCAGCACGACCAGCGTTCGGTGTCCGAGAGACGCACCGAAGTCGAGCAGAGCACCTTCGATGTAGGAGGTATCAGCGCTTCCATCTTCATCCTGAGGTGTTGGGAGGGCAATGAAAACAACTCTGGCATCAACCACCGCTTCGAGATTGTCGTGGTGGAAGCTCAGCAGTCCGCTTGCCAGCCCATCAGACAACAGCTGTTCGAGCCCGGACTCGTAGAAGGGAACCTTCCCGGCGCGAAGGGTTTCGAGCTTGCCCGCATCCGCCTCACCGACCCGAACCCGGTGACCGAGCGACGTGAGCCCGGCGGCCTGTACCAGGCCAACATATCCCGCCCCAATTACCGCGATATTCATGTGATCACTTTCTGCACCACCAGTGCGCTTTGAGCGCTATGTGCTGTTGGCCTCATTACCAATACATCTTGCCAATACATCCTTCGGCACCGCAGGTTGAGCGCTTTACAACCGGCTCAAGCGGCTCGGTAGTTTGCCTGAATTGCCCGCGGACATGAAATCGACGCCGGATCATCGCTGCTCGACACGCTATGCATCGGTACCGAAGATCGTGGCGTCCCTGCCAAGATACACGACGATATCAGAGCCGGAGGGCACGACTCCATCGACTGCGGAACCGACGCCTAGAACCTCGACGATGTCCTGGGCTTCGGCAAACCATCCCGGATTTGCGACGACGAGCGTATCTGCAACTGATTCGGGCGAGTTGTCGGTTTCAGCCACGAACCCATTCGCCGCAAGGAGGTCACCCGCTGCTGCGGCGGCTCCCTCCCGACCGTTTGCGTTCAAGACGAGGATGCGGGGTGGAGCCGTATTTGGTGGTGTCAGAGGCTGACCGCTCGCGAAGGCGGCAAAGACCGCACTTGCTTCGGGCTCCTTCGCCACCAGATAGCGGGTACCTTCGAATTCGACCGGCAACGTAATCGCCTCGAGATTCTCGGTGGAGAATTCACGAAACGTCCATGCGAGGTCGACGAGTAGATCGAAATCCAACGCGCTATCGGTCGTCAGGTCCGAACCGAGTTCAGCTATGAGGCCTTGCATCCCGAGAAGATTGTCCGGTTTGCTGACTTGGTTGAGGATCGCAAAAATGAGCTGCTGCTGTCGGCTGGTGCGTTCCAGGTCCGATCCAGAAAGACTGGACCATTGCCCATCGATGAGCTGCTGGTAGCTGCGGCTTCTGGCAAACGCGAGGGCTTGTGCGCCGTTCAACTTCTGGTTTCCGACCCCTACTGACAAACCGGACTTGAGATCGCGCGCCGGTAATGGAAAATACAGCTCCACGCCGCCAAGAGCATCCACAATCGACACGAAGCTGACAAAATCGATCTCGATGTAATGATCAATACCGATTCCCGAAATATCGCCGACCGCCTCGACAATCGCATTCGCCCCGCGCGCATACGTGGCATTGATCTTCTCGAACCCGGTACCGTCGGACTTCGGCACCTTGAGATCGCGAGGCAGGCTCACCAGCTGCATGACCCCATTCTCTCGATCAAATCGAAGCATCATGATCACGTCGGCACGTTCGCCTGGAAAGTCGCCAAACTCGCCTTCGATATCGTCGGTGAGACCCTCCCTGGTATCGCTGCCGACCAGCAAGATCACAAGAGGTTCGTCGTCCTTCTTCTGATCCCCCACCAACGCCGTCAATTCTTCGGCGGGGATCGTCGGGATCGATTCGTCAACTGTCTCGCGTATTTGCCACACCCAATACAGTGCAGCGATGACGACGACGTTTGCGATGACGAGCGTCACCACGAGTGAACGCTTCAGCCAGGTTCGAACAGCGATCGGGGAAGTTTCAACCGCCAACGGCGCCAACCTCCCGTATGAAGGTGACCAGCCGATCGAGCGCGTCCGCGGCTGCCGGCCCATCGAAGTCGTCGCTGTCGTCATCTAGAAAGCGTTTCGGGACGCCACGGTAGGTAACAAGCTCCATGTGCGGAACCCGATGGGTGACCTCGAGCGCAGGATCTTGTCCTCCGTAGAGCCCGAGGATCGGGAAGGGCAACTGAGCATCGCTTTCCTCGAGAGAGCCCCCTACCAGGATGAGGCCCGCAACATCGGGAACTTCCATGGCAAACGCAACGGCGGGTTCGGCGCCCTCGCCAATTCCCAGGACTGTCACAGGATCTCCGGAAGCCCATGGAGTGTCGTCCGAGACTGCGAAATGGTACGCGTCTTCGAGGCTCCGCATTGATCGTTCGACGGTTGGCCACTCCGGC
The DNA here is from genome assembly GCA_013043085.1 of Acidimicrobiia bacterium. Classification (GTDB taxonomy): domain Bacteria; phylum Actinomycetota; class Acidimicrobiia; order Spongiisociales; family SHLN01; genus JABDOU01. Next base: position 3,099 of record JABDOU010000079.1, on the reverse strand, counting down.
AAAGGCTTGTCGTTGCGCCACCCCGGCAGAGGCGCACCACGAAAGAGATCCGGAATAATGACCGAGATGCCGTGTCGGGCAAACTTCCGACCGAGATCCTTGAGATAGCTCCTGAGGCCGAGATGATCATGAGCAATGATGACGGTCGGGAATTGGCCGCCCTCGTCGGGGCGCGCCAGATAACCAGGGGCCGACCGGGTACCCATGTTGATGGTGGTCGAGCCGTACAAAATGTTGTGGGTTCCCTCACCCTTAAGAACCGTCACCTTCACTTCCAGCTCGGGGTCTCGGAAGAGTAGCGCCACTCACGGACCATACGGCTCCTGACCGGAGCTCGACTTCACCAGAATCTGTTTCGACGATGAGACCGCCGTCGGGCGCGATGTCGATCGCTCGGCCGGCACCATCGGGTTTCCAGACGATATCGGACCCGATGGTCACGCAACGTCGAACGTATCTCGATCGCGGCCAACGTCCGGGTTGGTCGATGGCGGCGATCAGGTCAACGGTCAGCCGATGGGCGAGTTCGAGACGGCTGTCATCGTCCCACGATCCACCAACCGCCGCACGGTCGGGGGGAGGTGTTTGCCAGACGAGATTCAGACCGATACCGATGATGACACGAGCAGGCTGCGACCGCTCCGACTCGACGAGAATTCCGCCAAGCTTGCCACCTGCATCATCAACGAGATCATTGGGCCACTTCAAGAACGTATCGCATCGATCGTCGAGCGCTTCGGCGACGATCACTCCAGCCGTGAGCGGCAGAACGGTCAACTCCTCCGGCGACCATGGCAGAGTCAACCCGACGGAGAGTGCCAGAGATCTATCAGCGTTCTCCCAGGTGTTGCCCCGGCGCCCGCGCCCAGCCGTCTGGGTGCGAGCGACCACGACCACCGGCTTCGACTCGAGGCGATGTCTAACCTCGTCTTGCGTGGAAGCAACGGAGTCGAGTTCGACGAATTCGTATTCTCTCTCCATATAACCCCCGCACTGCAACAAGAACGACAGCAACGACCTTAGGCGGCACGGAATGAGCACGAAGAAGCGCCATGAAGACTTTCAGGCACTGTCAAACGCCTCAACCACGTACGACGACAAGTCACTCGCCAGCCAACACAAACGAGGCAAGCTCACGGCTCGTGAACGGATCGATGCGCTCATGGACCCGGGCACATTCAACGAGTTGGACGCATTCGTAAAACATCGAACATCCGGCTTCGGCATGGAGAATCATCGCCCGCCCGGAGACGCGGTCGTCACAGGATGGGGATCCGTCAACGGTCGGACGACGTTCGTGTATGCGGAGGACTTCACGCGATTCGGCGGTTCGGTTGGCGAGGCAACGGCGCAGAAGATCTGCAAGGTCTACGACCTGGCCATGGCTTCCGGGGCGCCGATTATCGGGCTCAAAGACTCCGGCGGGGCGCGAATTCAGGAGGGCGTGCTGTCTCTAGACGGATATGGACAGATCTTCGAACGGAATGTGAGGGCCTCTGGCGTAATTCCTCAGATTTCGGTGATCATGGGACCATGCGCCGGGGGTGCGGTGTATTCCCCGGCGCTCACCGATTTTGTCTATCAGGTGGAGGGCACGAGTCATCTGTTCATAACGGGACCCGACGTCATCAAGGCAGTGACGGGAGAAGATGTGTCGATGGAGGACCTGGGAGGTTCTGCTACCCATAGCACCCGCTCGGGAGTCACCCACTTCGTGGCAGCCGACGAGGCCGGCGCCCTCGAAGAGGTGCGCTACCTCCTGTCCTTTCTCCCCGCCAACAACATGAGCAAGCCCCCCGCGTTTGAGTTTGGTGACGAGCAGTCGGGCGGAGCCCTCGACACGCTGATTCCCGACTCCGCACATCAGCCGTACGACATGACCGAAGCCATCCGCGCCATCGTCGACGCCGCGGAGTTCTACGAGGTCCACCGCAATTACGCGACGAACATTGTGGTCGGCTTTGGTCGAATCGCCGGACGTAGTGTCGGACTCGTCGGCAACCAGCCTGCACATTTCGCAGGCACGCTCGACATCGACGCCGCTGAGAAAGGTGCCAGATTCGTGCGCTTCTGCGACGCGTTCAATATTCCTCTCGTCACCTTTGTCGACGTTCCCGGATTCCTTCCTGGTGTCGAGCAAGAGCACGGTGGCATTATTCGGCGCGGAGCAAAACTCCTCTATGCATATGCCGAGGCAACGGTGCCGAAGATAACGGTCATCACCCGTAAGGCATATGGTGGTGCATACGTGGTCATGAACTCTCGCGGGGTGCGAGCGGACCTCGTGTTCGCGTGGCCCACAGCCGAGATTGCGGTGATCGGGGCCGCCGGGGCCGTGAACATCATCCATCGGCGGTCGATTGCCGAGGCAGCGGATCCCGATGCCGAACGCAAGCGGCTCACCGACGACTACGTCGAGAGATTCTCGAACCCCTACGTCGCTGCCGAACATGGTCTCGTCGATGAGGTGATACTTCCGAGCGATACCCGCGACCGTTTGATACGGGGACTGGCGATGTTGGAATCCAAACGAGAGACGCTGCCTGCGAAGAAGCACAGCAACATGCCGCTCTAGACGTGCCTGAGATCAACTCCGTACTCATCGCCAACCGCGGCGAGATCGCCATTCGCATCATGCGCTCGGCGCGAGAACTAGACATCAGAACCGTCGCGGTCTATTCGGATGCGGACCGGCACGCCGTCCACACCAGGTACGCAGACGAGGCCTATTACATCGGTCCGGCGCCGGCTGCGAGTTCGTATCTCGATCACAACTCGATCCTCGAAGCGGCACGGAGGGCAGGGGTAGACGCCATCCATCCTGGCTACGGCTTCCTTTCCGAGAATGCTGCGTTTGCGCGCTCGGTCGCCGCAGCCGGATTCACGTGGATTGGCCCGCCCGCCGACGCGATCGAAATCATGGGCGACAAGATCGCAGCCAGACGTGCTGCAGATATGGCACGCGCCAACCCCATCCCGGGGACGTCTGATCCCCTGGCAGGACCGCACGAAGTTCAGGAGTTCGCCGACCGGCATGGATTGCCCGTCGTGATCAAGGCGGCCGGCGGCGGTGGGGGACGCGGGATGAGGGTCATAGAC
>JABDOU010000073.1 GCA_013043085.1 Acidimicrobiia bacterium | reverse complement strand
GGCCTACACCATCTGAATGCTGATGCTTGCCGGGTTCTCTGACTGCACGGTCTCCCGCATCCTGTTCTCACGGAGCGAAGCGCGAAACAATCTGTGCTTCCCGCGAAAAGAGTCTTTGACCTCTTGTGCCCATCTGGTTGTGCACAACCCCCTGTGGAAACCTGTGGAAACTGTGGATAAAGGTCCATTTTGGGCGCAAAGAGTGATATGCAACGACCCAACGTAGTCAATACCACTTCTGGCGCGAAAATGTGCCACCCTTCGTGCGCTTGCCCGGGTCGACCATCCGACATAGCTTGGCGCGAGTCAGAGCCCGAGAAGCCAATCTGATTCTGTCCGGGGAAGTGCAGGATCGGCGTCTGGTTACTCGGGCTCTGCCGCGTCACGGCGAACATTTCGATTCAACGTCGCGTATATCATGCATCCCGAGCTCGCTTCCCTTGCGAGCAACCGCCTCATCTCATACTCTGGAAGCACATGGAGCGAATCGCGCTGAACATCTCGAAAGAGTGGCTGTCGGTCGCCGACATCTGCGAATACATGGACGTCTCACCGTATGTCGTGACCCGCATGATTCGTTCCGGTGACCTGCCAGGCGTCAAGTTCGGCCGCGAGTGGCGGATAAGCACAACCGACTTCGAGACATACCTCAACGATCAGCGTTCCCGTTCCATTGAGATAGCGGAACGAACATGACGATCGCGGCACCGGTCAAGCAGCCAGAATCAGAAGTAGACATAGATCTCGATCGAGCATGGAACGTTGTTGTGTGGGACGATCCGGTGAACCTCATGGATTACGTCGTTTACGTGTTCCAGAAGCTGTTTGGCTACTCGGAAGAAAAGGCCACCCGACTGATGCTCGAAGTACACAACGAAGGCCGGTCTGTGGTGTTCAGCGGTCCGAGAGAGAAGGCCGAGATCGACTGTCATCGGCTCCATCATCACGGTCTCTGGGCCACGATCGAAAAGGTCGAGTGATGTTCAAACTCGTGGACTCCGGCGTGCAGCTCAAGCTCCCAAGGCAACTGGCGAAGTTCCTCGAGGGCCTCCCCGACTTGCTCGAATCGGTCGGAGAACAACCCGGCGATCCAGCCGCCACCAGATTGCAGCCGATGGCCTATGTCGACGACGTTGACGCCCAGTCCGATTACGAAGAATTCGCGGGACCGCAACTTGCCTCCATGCGCGAACTGGACCGGCAAACGTTCGCCGACTCGCTTGCCGACTATCGCAAAGGTCAAATACTCACAATCCAGGAAGCAGAGGCCTGGGTGAAGGTCATTGGTGATGCCCGGCTCGCACTTGCCGCACGAGCAGGAATCAACGATTCGAGTTGGGAGACGGACACGACCGGCCCTGTCGCTCCGATCATCGCCACGCTCGGATACGTACAGAGTTCGCTGGTGCAGGCGTTATCAGCCGCACTCTGAACCCTCCTCGCTACAAACGATCCAAACCCAGGTTGTTCTCAGGAGATGTTTGTAACTTGCACCAGTGTCGATCGGAGCTCATATGACAAACAACAATCATGGGAGTCAACCTGACCACGAGGATTTCGGGGGACTCACACGCGATCTGCCCTTTCTCTTGAATCGACGAGATGCGATGAAGTGGCTCGGCGGTGCCAGTCTCGGGGCGTTGCTCGCCGCATGCGGCATCGATGGGAGAGCGGTATCGACGACCGGAACACCTGCGACCACGCCGCCGGTACAAACCGGCGTCGGTTCTCCAGTTACGCCTCAGCAGACCTCAACGACAATTGCTTCTGCGACAACCGGCGCCCCGACCCCGGGAGTCGAGATTCCGGACGAGAGCGCCGGACCATTTCCAGCAGACGGATCGAACGGTCCGAACGTCCTGACCGATGACGGCGCCATTCGGGCTGACCTCACCTCGAGTTTCGGTTCTCTCACCGGCACGGCGGCCGGAGTCCCTCTCAATATTGAAATGACAATCGTCGAAGCTGAAAACGGAACTGCGTTGGCAGGTGCGGTCGTCTATCTGTGGCACTGCACTGCTGATGGACGGTACTCGGTCTATGAGGTGACTGACCAGAATTATCTGCGGGGCGCCCAGGAGACAGATTCTTCGGGACGAATCACCTTCACGTCGATCTTTCCAGGGTGCTACCGGGGCCGCTGGCCACATGCACATTTCGAGGTGTACGAATCGCTCGATGCCGTATCGTCCAGTGCAAACGCAATCAAGACGTCACAACTGGCGCTGCCAGAAGCTGACTGTCAGGTCGTGTATCAGGACGACCGGTACATTGGCTCCGCTAACAATCTGTCTCAGCTGTCGCTCGCATCAGACAACGTGTTCCGTGACGGCTGGTCCGAACAGCTCGCGACCATCTCGAGCCGAGCGGACGGCGGAATCGTGGCATCTCTGCTCGTCCGTGTATAGGCCGGTAGAGGAGGGCCGCACAAGGAACCTGTGACCGGACCAGAGCAAGCTCTGGCCGCCCGACCGGTTCCCGGTCGTTGGAATTTCCCGGTCGTTGGAATTCCCGGTCGCTGGAACTCCATGCGTGAGGTGGTTGGTTGAGGTGGTCAGTCGCTTGCGGTGGATAAAGCAGCGATGGAAATGATTACAACACTGGCCGCCATCCACCATTCGAGCCCGTCCATTGCAGAGATCTGTGTAGACAGCCAGCCTGCTACAAGCCCTGTTACCAGACCCAGCAACGCATACACCACCACGCGAGTCGCTTGAACCTCCGCCATGGCAGCAACAACCAACGTCCCGGCGAAGCCAGAGGCCCCGAGGAGCGCGATCGGCGTCCACTCGGGCAGATCCAGCCCGGCGTCTTGCAAGGAGATGATCAGATAGAGAGCGCTATAAAAGGCCACGGCCCCTGCCACCAGGCCTGCAGCGATTCTTTTCAAGATGTTCATGGTGTCCATAGTTGCTCGTACCCGCTTTGGCGTTTCGTCAAACAACAGATGGCACACCGGACTGGCCCCCACCGCAATCGCTGGCTGGTCGGTTTCCCCTGCCTAGGTTCGCTCGAATCCCATGCGGACCACCGGCCGAAAGGTCAACTCGACGAGCTCGTAGACGACACCGAGCACATCATCGAACTTGTCTTCATCCGCATCGGCCACAGGAAACTGCCCCCTGATCACGAGATCGCCGTGCCGGTCGATCGCGATGTGCGCCAACCAGTAGGAGGCGTTCCGCTTGAGACACAACTCATACACCTGCTCGCCATTGACCCTGGGAGGAGGCGACAGGTAAGCCTCGTATGCAACCGTCAGCTCGCCGACCGTGAACCAGATGGTCGTGAAGTCCCGAACCGTTTGTTCGAAGCGAACTCCCACCCAGCCTTCTCGCGAAAGATCGATACCAACCACACCAGAATCCGGGTCTGCGTGCCATGTCCTGGCAAGGTCAGCCAGCTGTGTCGAGTTCACTTGCAGCCCTGATGCCCTCGTAGAGCTCCATGAGACGATCGGCCGTTGCGTCCCAGGAGAATTGATCTGCATGAGCGATGGCGCCCTTGGCCAGGGACTCCGCATACGCCTCGTCCTCCAGGATTCGATGGATCGCGGCTGCGAAGCTCACAGGGTTCCAACCGTCGACCAGGATGCCGGATTTCTCATGAGCAACCACGTGTGCGAGACCGCCGACGTCAGCGGCAACGACCGGGAGGCCGCTGGCTTGAGCTTCTGCGGCGACGAGACCAAACGACTCGCTCCTGGACGGCATGAGTAGAACGTCGGCCGCCTGATAGAGCTCAACCAGATCATCGTGAGGCTGGGGTTCTTTCCACACCACTTCGTTGCCCACCCCTCGCTTGGCAGCAAGCAATCGGGCATGAGCGAGTTCAGCTTCACCTTCGGGCCCGCTCGGACCGCCGACGACCACGAGCCGAGCGGTGGGATGCTGATCGCGTAGAACGGCGAGGGTCTCGATGGCAACGTCGACGCCCTTGAGGGGCTGGATCCGGCCGACGAACAGGAGAATGGGACCGAACTCGATGCCGAGACCTTCGCGAGCATCATTGCGGCTACCCGGAGCAAAGACGTCATGATTGACCCCGGGCGGTGACACACAAAGAGCTTCGAGGCTGGCGCCGTAGTGCTGCACGAGATCGTCGTGTTCGAACATGGTCGAACTGATGACACAGTTGGCCATTTCGATCACCTTGTCCTCGGTACCGATGCGCATCAGTGACGCCGGCGCCTGGTCAGGACGTCTGGACAGATCCTTGATCCTGCCGAGCGTGTGAAAGGAATGAGCCAGCGGTATCCCCCAGCGCTCCTTCAGAAGAACACCTGCCCAACCGCTCAGCCAGTAATGCGAATGGACGACGTCGTACGTCACCTCGTCCTCGTCGACCCAGGCCTGCACGCCGGCTGCGAATTCTGCAACATAGGGGGCCTGGTCGGCCGTGCTCAGGGGTTCGCAGGGACCGGCGTCGATGTGGATGACCCGGTAGCCATCCACGACCTCGATCACATCGTGGAGCCCGGGATCGGTGCAGCGCGTGAATACGTCTGCAGTTATCCCACGCCCGGTCATCGTCCTTGCGAGCTCGTCGACGTACACGTTCATACCCCCGGCATCACCGATACCGGGCTGCAGCAACGGGCTCGTGTGGTACGAAACGTACGCGACCGACTCGATCATTGGATCCCGGAAACCTGATAGAGGGGACGCTCCTCGGCTCCCAGACGGTACTTGTACGTTTCGTCCCCTTTGAGGAAATCAAACCAGCGGCGCTCGTGGCCGATCGCCTGCTCTATCAACATGCTCAACATCACAATCCCTGGCGAGGTGTCAGCTTTGGCGGGATCATATGCGCTGTTGTAGAGGTAGTAGGCATCAGCATCAACGAAACCGAACGATGCCGCGACAGGCTCCCCGCTGCCGTCACGCAAGACATCCAGCCTGGCACCGTCGATCTTCAACAGCTCACGGAAGAAGTCCGCTCTTGTCTCCGTCATGAACGTCCCCTTGTCGCCTTCAGCTTGACGATGGAACGAGAAGAAGAGCTCGAGGTCGTCGAAAGCATCACCCTCGGTCAGGATGGGGTCGCCGAGCTGTTCAGCAAATCGACGCACCTTGCGTCGCATCTCGTGCCGTTGCTTCTTGCCGATCGACATCAGGTACTCGTCGAACGAGATCGGTAGTGCCAATCGCATCGCGACCGCGTGCTGTTGAGGCTCAACGTCAACACCCTGATACGAGAAGAATGCCGCAATCGAGCTTGCTGCCTCTTCCGGCATCGAATCGAATACATATGAGGTCCCGCGAGACCTCGATAGCACAAAGTCGACGAGCAATTGAGATCCGTCGATGCCGAGCGGTGCGTGATAGTCGGTGAGGTCCGGATCTCCGGCAAATCGAATCGCATCCACGGTATGCCACAATGGGACAAGCCCGGTGTCGTCGACCACTACCTCGAGCGGCTCATCCGGTGTTCCAAACGACGACCACCATGCCTTGAGAAAGCCAGCCCTGACAAACGGGCCGACGGCCTGGGCAGACGCAGTGAGTTCCCACTGTTTCACGGACCAATCGACGGTGGCATTGAGCGTCATGGCAGCGCTTTCCATTGACCTGCAACTGCGCCGCCACCCATCAAGGGGCGGTGGCGGAGGTTGTCG
>JABDOU010000066.1 GCA_013043085.1 Acidimicrobiia bacterium | reverse complement strand
AGGCGGGCTTTGGGTCGGTACCGGGTCTTTGCCCCCCTGGATCTGGTGCCGACCCAAAGCCCGTGTCGCCTCTGCGATCTGAGTCCACACACTTCTGGCGTCGCTGCGCTGCCAACGTTCGATCTGTGATTCTGTTCAGCCATCTTGATCAGCAGCGCGAGAAGTAGGGTCATCGATCATGTTGCGCCGCATGCTCATTTCTTTTCTGCTGGTTTTCGCCGGGTGCTCGGGCGATTCCGGTCCTGTTGGTACGACCGCGCCGTCGAGCACGACGACCACCGGTCCGGCGACTGAGACGACGACAACGACCCGGCCTGACGCAGTGTCTTCTGACACGAGCGTCGTTCAACCTCCCGAGCAGACTCTGGCGCAAGAGGTGGACGAGCTGATCGACGTCACGGAACGTGTGCGCGGTCTCGAGTTTTTGCACTCACCGGATGTTGCCATCCAACCGATCGACGAGTTTCGTGAACAACTGGATGCGAAGGTCGTTGAAGATCTTGACATGGAGTTGATTGCCGCGGAGGAGAAGCTGCTGGAGACGATCGGTGTGCTCGATCCGGCCCAGGATCTCGAGATGATCTTGAGGGATCTGCTGGCTCAGCAGGTGCTCGGATATTACGAACCCGAGACCAAGCAGCTCTTCGTGCGAGACGCAGGTGTTGGGCTTTCCGGCACCGACAAGCTCACCATTGTCCATGAACTGGTACACGCGCTGACAGACCAGTACTACGCATGGGGCGAAGATTTCCTTGCCCTGGTCGACTCCGAATCAGGTGATGAACTCAGAGCCCTACAAACCATCATCGAAGGTGACGCGACATTCCACCAGAGCGTATATATGGCGACCGGCATGCTCCCTTCAGAGTTTGGCGACGTTCTGGCGGATGCTGCCGAGCAACAGGAAGCGTCTCGAGGCGTGCCGCCGATCTTGCTGGAATCCCTTGCGTTTCCCTACACCACTGGCGCCCTGTACATGCAGAGCCTGAGCTCGGCCGACATCGAGCAGGTGTACGTGGATCCGCCGGTATCCACCGAGCAGATCCTGACACGATCCACCGAAGCTCCGATTGAGGTCGCGGTACCAGGCATCGAGCTCGGCGGATATAGCGTCGTCGACGAGTTCACCGTCGGACAGGGGGATCTCGAGATCCTGATCACTTCTGTGCTCGATGCCGGCACCGCGGCCGCAGTCGCAGACGGATGGGGTGGCGATCGCGTGCAATGGCTTTGGGATGGTAACGATATCGTCGAGGTGACGCGATATATCGGGGACACGCCCGCAGACGCAGCCGAGTATGCAGAGGCCTTGAGCCGATGGTTCGCATCCCTGGGTTCCGAGGCCAGTGGATCGGGCTCGTGGCAAATCTGGCGATCCGAGATCGGTTTCTACGCCTACCGCGAAGATGGTCCGACCTTGGACATCATGATCGCGTCAGATGCGACAGCAGGCGAGGCTGCCCTGGCCCAGCTAGGCGCGTAACCAGCACGCGACCGGTTGCCCGCGAGCCGGTTTCGCTTGGGAAACAAGGGCGCTCAGCCGATACACCACTATGAAATTCGGCCAGAAAGCCGCGGCATGGCTTGTCCTCGGTGCCGCCATCTTTTCCGCGTGCGGGGATGGCGCAACGACCACAACCTCTGCGCCTTTGATCACGTCTGCGCCCCCAGCGTCGACGACCACCACGCTCCAGGTCGCGGAAGCAAAGGCGCTCGTCGAGACGCAGTTTGCAGAGCTCATTGGTACTGCCGAGAAGGTGCGCGGGCTCACGTTTTCCCAGACACCGACACTTGTGTTTGTCAACGATGACGAGATGCACACGCGGGTAATACCCGGAACTCTTCGGGTTGAACTGCTCGACGGAATGGGATTCGGGAACGTTGGACCAACCGGCCACATTGTCCAATACCAGGTCGACCGGAACCGCATCGCAATCCTGACACCCCGCACAGAGCTGACCCCCTTTGCCCGTGCCGAGCTGATTGGCGAACTGGTGTTTGCCCTCACCTACGAGCACTTCCCGGCCGTCGGAGAGCTCAGCGATGAAGAACAGATCGGCCTCCTTGGCTTGCGGCTTGGCGACGCGGCGTTCCATCGCGACGCATATGTCGACGAATACTTGACGTCGACCGAACGATTTGCGCTCCAGCTCGAGTCCGTTCGCCAGCACGAGAAGGAGCTGATCTTGCCCGGATTTGTTCGCACGTTTGAGCAGATAGGCGATGAAGTTGCCCAGGTGCTGGTGAAGGATCTGATAGCGCGTGGTGGGGTGGCCGGGCTGAATGAGGCCTATGAACGGCCACCGTCGACGGCCGAGCAGCTCTTCCACCCCGAGTCGTATCGACTCAACACGAAACCAGTTGTTGTTTCTCTTCCGGAAACCGTGGGCAGTGGGATGCTCGCCGGGGAATCGGGCACCATGGGCGAATTATGGATCCGGTCCTTCTTCAACGACTCTCTCGCTGAGGGTGAAATGCTGCAGGCGACCACGGGTTGGGCAGGCGACACGTACACAGTCTGGACCAGGCGTGAGGGTTTGGCACTTTCGACGCTGTTCGTGATGGATTCCAAACAGGACGCCGTCGAGTTGCGCGATGGCCTGTCTCACTGGGCTCTCAACGCCTTTGCGTTGGCGGCCGGTCGATCCGATCACAAGGGGGTGGTATTCGAGGGCGACGGATACGTATATGTGGCTCAGGTCGACGACGAGGTGTTGTTCGTTGCGTCGCCGGATCGGACCCTCGGCGAGAAAGTTCGCGAGCAGTTTTGGCCGCGCTATTGAGTTCCCGCCGCTAGCGCGCGCCGGTATAACTCGTTTTTGGGCACCCCGAGCATGTCTGCCACCTCACGCACTGCCGCGGCTCGAGAAGTGCCGGCCGCCACCTCCCGCTCGACCACGGCAACTGCCTCCTGCCAATCGACACTCGTCGAGGGCACTGCTCCCTGAATGACGAGTGTGAACTCGCCGCGCGGTTCCGTGTCCGTCCAATGAGCGATGGCCTCCTCGAGAGTGCCCCACCACAATTCTTCGAACATTTTCGTGAGTTCTCGGGCAGCGAAGATCTCGCGATCGGCTCCCAGCGCCGACGCTAGATCGGACAGGTCCGCCAGTACGCGCTTGGGGGAGCAAAATATCACGGTTGCCCGTTGTTCAGAGGCAAGCGTCTGCAGGCGATCGGTTCGTTCTTTGCCCTTTCGAGGCAAGAAACTCTCGAACGCGAACCGGTCGCCCATTCCGGCCAGAGCCACAGCGCTCGTCACAGCACTGGGTCCAGGCACAATCGATATTGCGGCGCCAATCTCACGCGCTGCTTGGACGGCGGTCAATCCTGGATCGCCGACGCCTGGCATCCCCGCATCGGTCACGAATGCGACTGTCTTGCCGGCGCGCAGATCATCCTGTAGTTCCTGTGCGCGGGAAGTCTCGTTTCCTACGAAGTATGAACGGAGCCGGGCGGAGCTTCCGGCGCGCTCGAGCAGAACCCTGGCGCGGCGTGTGTCTTCGGCGTACACAACGTCCGCCGCACCGAGGATCCGCCGCAGTCTCTCGGTCATGTCCTCGAGATTCCCGATCGGAGTTCCGCACAGCCAGAGGGTTCCACTCATTTCAACAACGTAATCACCGTGTCGACCGGGGGCGGGGCGGCACCTGCCCATTCCGCGATCCAGGCAGCTCGAACCTGCACATAGAGCCGATTCGGAGCCAGACGTTCCGAATGGAGCACCCGACCACGCTCGTCGAGTGCTGCCACCGAGATCGTCGTTCCGACGAGAAAGGTGTGCACGCTCCTTGTTCGAAATGCGAGAGACGTTCCGGCGAGCGGTTTTCGGCCTAGCCCGAAAAGACGCTGTCGAAATCCGTGAGCCACTCGAACCGAACGCGCAGTTGTGACAGGATCGTCCATGCCACCAACCCTATGCCACAACCCATCACGGGTACAGGGCTACGGTGCTGCGAGCTCCGAACGACAGGCTGCGCACACGCCGCGGCCGCGGTAGTGCGTTACGCCTTCGGTGGACCCGTCGAACACACAAACGTCTTCAAGCTTGCGAAGCATGATGTTCGGGCCTTCAACCCAAATCGAGAGCTCGTCGCCCTCCTTGATGTTGAAAAGCCTTCGGGTCTCTGCAGGCACGACAAGTCTTCCCAACTCGTCGACCTTTCGTACGATGCCGGTATCCATGCCCTCTCCTGTGCGAGTGGTAATGATCGAAACGATCCTGGGACGAGCCGAAACGCGGCCCGTGGACCGACTTAACCCTATCTAACGGATCAGCGTTCGGGGCAGGGTTCTTGAATTATCCGAATTCACGCTGCCGGTACTATGCCGGGATGTCGCACATTCTTGTAGCCGTGGCCTGGCCGTACGCCAACGGTTCTCTCCATCTCGGCCATTTGGCCGGTGCCTACCTGCCGGCCGACATTTTCGCGAGATACCACCGCCTGGTTGGTAACGATGTGCTCATGGTTTCGGGAAGCGACGCCCACGGGACGCCGATCACCGTCCGTGCCGAAACCGAGAGCACCACGCCCGAGGCCATCGTGGACAGGTTCCACCCCGAGTTTCTGGGATATTGGCGAGACCTGGGAATCTCGTTCGATCTGTTTACGGTGACCAACAATCAAAACCACGCCGACGTCACCCAGGACGTATTCCTACGACTCCTCGAACAGGGATTCCTCGTCAAGAAAACGTCTGATCAGTTCTATGACCCGGCGGCCGAACGGTTTCTGCCCGACCGGTATGTAGAGGGAACCTGTCCTCACTGTGGTTACGAGCACGCTCGCGGCGATCAATGTGACAACTGTGGCCGGACGTTGGATCCGACCGACCTTGTGGACCCCCGATCGAAGTTCACGGGAGTTACCCCCGAGATTCGGGCCACCGAGCATTTCTACCTGACCTTGTCCACCCTGGAGCCTGCGATCAAGGAGTATCTGGACAGCCGGGTCGGATGGCGCAACCACGTCCTCAATTGGGCGAAGGGCTTCGTCGGCGAGGGTCTTCACGATCGGGCGATCACTCGTGATATGGAGTGGGGGGTTCCGGTTCCGGTCGACGACCTGGGACCCGGCAAGCGGATCTACGTTTGGTTTGATGCCGTGATCGGCTATCTATCGGCTGCCAAGGAGTGGGCATCCATCCAGGGAACACCCGATGCATGGAAGGCCTGGTGGGAGGATCCGGAGGCTCGTTCGTATTACTTCGTCGGCAAGGACAACATTCCTTTTCACGCCGTCATATGGCCGGCGATGTTGATCGGATACGGTGGGTTGAATTTGCCGACCGATGTCCCGGCGAATCAATACGTCACCTTCAAAGGTCAACAAGCATCAAAAAGCCGGGGCGTCGGTGCCTCCATCAACGATTACCTCGAGTGGCTGGAACCGGATGCTCTGCGATATGCCATGGCAGCCAACCTGCCCGAGCAATCGGATACCGATCTCACCGACGAGGATCTCGTCAGGCGTATCAACGAGGAATTGGTTGCCAACTGGGGCAACCTCGTCAATCGAGTCACGAGCTTGATTGCGCGCAACTTCGACGCGACCATACCCTCTCCGGGTCGGTTTGAGCCGCTCGACGAAGAAACACTGGCGGGCGCCCGGGATTCGTTGGACGCCGTGTCCCAACAGATCGAGAATGTAAACCTGAGGGCCGGTCTGCGAGCCGCGATGGAGTCCGCCGCCTCAGTCAATGCCTACTTGAGCCACACCGAACCCTGGAAGGTCGTAAAAGAAGACAGGGATCGGGCAGCGACAATCCTGTTCGTTGCGATCAATGCAGTGGCGTCGATCAACGTCGCCCTGGCCCCCTATCTTCCCCACACGTCGGAGCGCGTGGCCGTAGACCTCGGCCTCGGCGAAGTGTCCTGGAAGGCTCCCGATATCGTCCCCGGCACAGTTCTTGCCAAGCCGAACCCGCTTTTCCAGAAAGCCGAGTTGCCCGAATAAATGTGGGTCGATACGCATTGTCACCTCCAGCTCGACGATCGCGACCCCGCTGAGCTCCTCGATCGGGCGCCCGACGTCTCCTGGCTGATTGCTCCCGGAGTTGATGTCGCGTCGAGCGCTGCCGGCGAGAAACTCAGCCTCGCACATCCCGGTCGCGTCCGGTGGTCGGCCGGTTTGCACCCACACGACGCCGACCAGTGGTCGCAGCAGGGTGATGCAATCGCTGAGATGGCGACCAGAGCCGCCGCCGTCGGAGAATGCGGGCTGGATTTCTATCGGAACCTTTCTCCACGCGACGCGCAATTGGTTGCGTTCCATGAACAACTCGAGCTGGCTTCATCACTCGGTAAACCGATCATCGTTCACTGTCGAGATGCTTTTGCCGACGTTTTCGCATCGTTGGATGCGATTCTTGGCGGACCTCAGGTGGTGTTGCACTGCTGGACAGGGGGACCAAAGTGGTCGCGCCGGTTTCTCGATCTCGGCGTTACGTTTTCGTTCGCGGGGCCCGTTGCCTTTGAAACCGGCGACACTGTCCGCAGGGGAGCCGCTGTGATTCCACCAGAGCGAGTGATGGTCGAGACCGATACGCCATACCTGTCGCCGCCCCCATTCAGATCTGAGCCGAATGAGCCTGCCCGCGTCAGTTTGGTTGGCGCAAGCCTTGCCGAAGTGTGGGAACTCCCGATCAACGAAGTTGCGCGGCTCTCGACGGCGCGCGCCACCGAGGTCTTCGGGTCATGACATCTCCGCGCGCTACTCGCGCGCTGCTCGATGCCCACGGACTCTCACCAAACAAGCGGCTCGGGCAGCATTTTCTCGTCGATGCAAACATCATTGATCGCATCGTTCGGATAGCGGGTCCACGCCCTGGAGACCTCGTCGTCGAGGTTGGAGCGGGCACAGGAGCGCTCACCGCGGCTCTGGTCGGAGCGGGCGCTGAGGTCGTTGCGTTCGAGGTCGATGAGCGTTTGGCGCCGATCCTTCGCGAGACAGTTCCGAATGTCGACGTGCGGTTCGAGGATGTCACAACCGTAGATCTCGATGAGTACCTCGCCAGCCCAGCAATGATGGTCGCCAACCTGCCCTACAACATCGGCACGCGCTTGATTCTTGACGTCCTTCGACGCCATCCGATCGTCACATCGATGGTGGTAATGGTTCAGCGGGAGGTGGCAGATCGGCTGACGGCCAATCCAGGCGGAAAAGATTTTGGGTTGCCGACAGTGGTATCCCACCTGTGGGGTATCCCGCGTCTGGAGTTCCGTGTGCCGCCCCAGGTCTTCCTGCCTCCACCTGAGGTCGAATCTGCTGTTGTGTCGATTGTTCGTCGAGTTGTTCATCCCGACGCCGGAGAAGCCGCCGCACTTGCTGCCGTTGCTTTCGGGCAGCGACGAAAGACCCTCAGACGTAGTCTGCGCGCGAGTTTCGACGATGTAGTCGACATCCTGGCTGCAGCAGACATAGATTCGAACAGCAGACCGGAACAACTGGAACCGGAGCAATGGATTCACATAGTGGAGGCTTCTCGTGACTGAACGCAATGCGCTGGCCAATGCCAAGGTGAACCTCAATCTCATTGTTCAGTCGCCGGCGAGCGATGGTTATCACCCGATTCGCTCCCTGGCGATATCGGTTGACATGGCCGATCGGCTTGCCATGGCGATCAGCGAAGAGGATCTGTTCGAGTGCTCCGCCGAGGATCTCAATCATGAGGGAAACCTCGCCTGGCGTGCCCTGGTCGCCTACCGCAATCGATCGTTGACCCACCGCCCGATCGCTTTGCGACTCGACAAACGCCTCCCGATCGCGGCTGGGCTGGGAGGCGGTAGTGCGGACGCCGCAGCGGCACTTGTCCTGGCCAAGGAGTATTTCTCAGCCGATTTGGATGCGGAGGTCGAGATCGCCGCCGACCTTGGTTCCGACATTGTGTTCTGTCTCCAGGGTGGATTCGCCATGCTGGAGGGACGGGGAAACGACGTCAAGCCGATTGAGCCTCTACCCGAGGATTTCGCTCTCGGTGTCGTGACCCCTCCGTTCGAGCTGTCAACAGGTGCTGTGTACCGGAAGTGGGATGAACTCGGAGAACCGGAGGGACCGGCTATCGGAGGCGATGCCCTTCCGCCCTCCATGCGGGACTATCCACCGTTGCGCAATGATCTGTATCCGGCGGCCGTTGCCATGGAACCCGGTATCGCCGAGTGGCGAGACATGGTCGAGCGCACGTGGTCGAGGCCGGTATTCATGACAGGAAGCGGTCCGTCATTGGCCGCCTATTTCATTGATCGCGATGAGGCGAATGCTGCCGCCGCGAGTGCGCCGTCTGGTCATCGTGGATCGTTCGCAGCAGAGCCGGTTGGCTCGGGGGTCGTGCTGGTCTGACGGTGGCCGTTACACTTGCGCCGCCCCCACTGGGGGGTGGTGTAACTGGTAGCACTAGGGCTTTTGGTGCCTTCAGTACGGGTTCGAGTCCTGTCCCCCCAGCCAATTCATAACGAGACTCTCCGAGGAGCTGTCCTGAGCATGTCTGATCCCCCAACCCCGACGGTGATCATTCTCGCGGCAGGTCAGGGCACCCGCATGAAGTCCGACCTGCCGAAAGTACTCCACGAGGTGGCGGGTCGACCAATGCTGATGTGGACAGTCGAAGCCGCCCGTGTGATCACCTCCGATGAGAACATCGCGGTTGTGATCGGTCACCAGGCCGACCTGGTTCGAGCGATTCTGCCGACGGGTATCAAGACCGTGACCCAGCGGGACCAGCGCGGGACCGGGCACGCCGTGTTGCTTGCACTCGAAGAGGGGGTCGGCTCAGAGGGGGTTGTCGTGGTTGTGCCCGGTGACACGCCGCAGCTTCGCGGCGAAGTTCTCGAGCAGCTGGTTGACTTCAAAACCGATTCCTCTTCCGGCGTTGTGCTTCTGACGGCAAACGTCGAAGCTCCGACCGGATTCGGTCGAGTCATCCGGGACACGGATGGCACCGTCGTTCGGATCGTCGAGCAGCGTGACGCAACGGAAAGTGAGCTAGCGGTGAGTGAGGTCAACACCTCGGTGTATGCCTTCGACGCAGCCGCGCTCAGAGCGGTAATCGGTGATTTGAAAACCGACAATGCACAACAAGAGATGTACCTGACCGATACGGTTGGGTTGATACGCGAACGTGGAGGAGTACAGGCCATGGTCGGAGACGCCGACGATTCGCTCGGAATCAACACGCTGGGCCAGTTGGCAGACGTCGACGCAGTGATGCGAATGCGCATCAACCAAGAGCTCATGGACTCGGGCGTGAAGATTCTCGATCCTTCTCGTACCTACATCGACGCGTCCGTCACTGTGGAGCCAGGCGCAACGATCTATCCCGATGTCTATCTGCAGGGTGGCACCACAGTCGCCGACCAAGCTGTGGTCGGACCATCAGTGTTCGCTATCGATTCCGAAATCGGGACAGGGGCCAGAGTGTGGTACGCGGTTCTCAGAGAAGCGATCATCGGCCCTCGCACCGAGGTCGGGCCTTACGCATCGGTTCGCAAGGGCACTGTGGCTGACGCGGGGGCCAAGATCGGCACGTTTGTCGAAACCAAGAACACCCACCTGGGAGAAGGCGCCAAGGTGCCACATCTCTCGTATATCGGTGACGCCCGCGTTGGTCAGAATTCCAACATCGGGGCAGGCAGCATCACATGCAATTACGACGGTTTTGAAAAGCATGAAACCGTCATCGGAGACAATGTGCGGATCGGATCGGACACGATGCTGGTTGCGCCGGTTGAGGTGGGTGATGGCGCTTGGACAGGTGCAGGTTCGGTCATTTCCAGAAACGTGTCACCCGGGGCGCTGGCGGTGGAACGCGGCAATCAGAAAGAGATACCTGACTACGCTGCCAAGCGCAAAGCAAAGGCAGACGACACATGATGGAATTCTCTCCAAGCCGTCGGGGCCTCGTCTTCAGCGGCACGGCCAACCTCGAGTTGGCCGAAGACGTGGCCGAGCTGCTCGGGACGAAGTTGGGCGATGTCGAAATCTCCACGTTCGCCAACGGGGAGATCTACACGCGCTTTAACATCAGTGTTCGGGGCGCCGATTGTTTTGTGATCCAGAGCCACTCCAATCCCGTGAACCATCACATCATGGAGCAGTTCATCATGATCGATGCGCTCCGCCGCGCATCGGCCAGGACCATCACGGTGGTTGCCCCTTTCTTTGGCTACGCCCGGCAGGACAAGAAGGTTCGCGCCCGTGAGCCGATCACGGCCCGTCTCCTGGGAGATCTCTTTGTCACCGCCGGTGCCGACCGGATTGTCTCCCTGGATCTCCACACCGGCCAGATCCAGGGTTTTACCACGATCCCGTTCGATCACCTCACCGCACTTCATTTGTTTGTTGACTATCTGTCGACATCGATGCCCGGTCCACCTGTCATCGTGGCGCCGGATTCCGGCCGCGTGAAGCTGGCTGAGCGCTACGCAACGCACCTCGGCGCCGAGGTGGCGTTTGCCTATAAACGGCGCCGAACCGATGCGCGCAACAAGGTAGAGACGCTGTGGGTTGTCGGCGAGATCGAAGGTCGACACGCCGTCATTGTCGACGACATGGTCGATACCGGAGGAACGCTGGTGTCAGCGGCCGAGCTGCTGGAGCGAAGAGGTGCCGCCAGTGTCCGCGCCATCTCGACCCATGGAGTCCTGTCCGGCCCCGCAATCAACCGGATCAAAGGTTCGAATCTCGAGGAGCTGGTGATCACCAATTCGCTCCCCATGACCGAAGAAGCTCGATCGCTAGACAAGATCAAGGTTCTTTCGATTGCACCGCAGCTCGCGGAGACCATCGAGGCGATCTTCAAGGATCGTTCGGTATCGGAACTCTTCCGGGGCGAAAACATCTAGGTGGAGACTTCGGTCCTGACAGTCAAAACGGGCAGCTCGGCGTCTGTCGTCGACTTGACGCCTGACGTTGCCGATTTCGTCCGTGGCAAGGGTGACGGACTCGTCAACGTGTTCGTCCCTCATGCCACCGCTGGCGTGGCGATCATCGAGATCGGGGCCGGCAGCGATCGCGATCTGCTGATGTCACTCGACAATCTCCTACCGAAGGACAACCGTTGGACGCATGAACACGGTTCCCCCGGACACGGCCGCGATCATGTCATGCCGGCCTTTGTCGCCCCTTCGATCTCAATACCCGTCGAGGCCGACATGATGAAACTGGGAACCTGGCAATCCATCGTCCTCGTCGATCTCAACATCGACAATCCCGAGCGTCGAGTGCGGATGAGTTTCTTGACCGGCTGACCCGATCCAAAAACCGTTCTTCCGGTAGGTGGGGGTGGCTCGAATTCGCTTGCCGGCAGGCCTGGCTCTTTCTTCCAAAGGACGCTTAATCGGCGGCTGCGTGTGGCCGATATCAACGAGTAATGGTTCACATCACGCGACGCGCCGCGGTTTCCCAAAGCGCGATGATCGGGGGCGCGATAGCAGCGGTAGTCGCGCTAGCCGTTGGCGCGCTGCTCCTTGCCAACACCTTTATGGCCCAGCAGGTCGCCGATGATGCCCTCCGCCTGGACAAGGCCCAGGAGGCCTTGGCTGCCAATGAGTTGACGGTCGCAGCTCTCAGTCAGGCTCTGTTGCTCACCGAAGACTTGTTCCTTGGCGTCGCAGATGAGGCGACGGCTCAGAAGGCTCTCGACGAGGCACATCGACGCGTGGCAGGACTGCAGCGCTCGAGCGACGAACTTCTCGCTATCGAGGGGCTGGATGATTCGATGCTGAGCGGCATTCTGGCGTCGACGATAGACGTTGCGTCATCCGTGGTAAGCCAACTTGACGAGGGCGATGCCGGTACGGCCAGC
Source organism: Acidimicrobiia bacterium (assembly GCA_013043085.1). Taxonomy (GTDB): domain Bacteria; phylum Actinomycetota; class Acidimicrobiia; order Spongiisociales; family SHLN01; genus JABDOU01. The sequence goes on along the minus strand of JABDOU010000066.1, from coordinate 10,693 downwards.
CGAACGCTCACCAGCGGCCTCGTCCATTTCGAGAACCTGCGAGACCAGGTGTCAGCCATCAGAGACGAGTCCAGAGCATCGATTGATGCATCGGGTGGGATCGCTGGACAATCTGGTAGCACCGTGGCGTTTCTCGTAGCCCTCCTGATCCCGGCTCTGGCAATCGTCGGCTACCGGTGGATCGCCCAGAATCAGGTACAGGTCGCAGAGGTTGAGCTCGACGCCAGATTGGAAGCGGAGCAGGAGATCACACGATCCAAGGATGAGTTCATCGCCAATGTTTCTCATGAATTGCGTACCCCCCTCACCAGCATCTTCGGTCTGAGCGAACTGCTCTTGGAAGAGGGTTTGGTTGATCCGGAGTCATCGATCGATCTGCTTGCGCTGATCAACAAAGAAGCCACTGAGTTGACCAGGATGGTCGAGGACATCCTCGTGTTGGCCAGGGCGGAAGGGGGGAGCCTTACCTATCAGGTCGAGCAAGGCAACGTGCTCGCTGAGGTCGAGGATTACCTGAACTCGCTGGTCGATCGATCCGGGATCACGGTTGAGTTCGAAGAGATGGAAGCCTGGCTCGACCGGGCACGATTCCGCCACATCATTCGCAACCTGATCTCGAATGCCCAAGTGCATGGAGGACCAGAGATTCGCATTCTGGGATCTGCGGAACGCGACGACATTTCGGTGACGGTCGCAGACAATGGGAACGGTATCGCAGACGCAGAACGAGGGCGACTTTTTAGCGCCTACTTTCATCAGGGAGAAGACCCTCTCACCAGAGGCACGCTCGGCATGGGTCTAGCAGCCGTGAAGGCGCTGGCCCGCGGAATGAACGGCGACGTCCGGTACGAACGGGTGGGGGGGTGGACCAAGTTCATCGTGAGCCTTCCGATCCGCATGCCTGACGGGTCTTCCATGCCGACCGACTTGTCCCAAGTTGCCTGACGAGATGGCAGGCGAGCGGGCGGTCCCGGTGCAGGGTCCTCGAGCATGGCGGTCTGCCCTCGTCATATCGGTGGCGCTTGCTCTCACGATATCCGCCACCGGACTGGCGCAGGCTGCTGCTTGGACGGTTCAGACCACGGGCCCCGGAACGTTTCAAAATGTGTTTTTCACATCATCGTTGACCGGCTGGGCAGTCGGCGATTCTGGTCGAATCGACAAGACCACTGACGGCGGAGCCAGTTGGGTCACCCAGAGCACCCTGGTGGGCCAGACGCTGCGCGATATTCAATTTCCGCAAGGAGGTCTGATCGGTTACGCAGTGGGCGACTCAGGGACGATCCTCAAAACTTCTGACGGCGGGTCGACGTGGACCGGTTTGAGTCTGGGGCCGGGGAGTCGTGATCTGTGGGGCGTGCATTTCTCCGATGCTCTCAGCGGCTTCGTGGTGGGAACGGGTGGATCGATCTTCCAAACCAGCGATGGTGGTCTGTCATGGACCGACGCATCATTTCCTACAACTGCAACGCTGACCGATATCACGTTTCCAACAGCGAGCATCGGCTACATCTCTGGCTTCGGTGGAACGGTCTTGAAGACATTGAACGGCGGCACCACCTGGATTCAGCTCGTCTCGGTAACCGGACAAGATCTACACGCCATTGACTTCTCAACCTCGTCTGCCGGCGTCACTGTCGGAGCCGGTGGCACGGTGCTGCGATCGCTTGATGGGTTCTCGTGGACTCCGGCAGCCAGTGTGGGTACGACATCCGGATTGAGAGACGTGTCATACAACGGATCCGAGGTGTACGCGGTTGGTGTTTCCGGAACAATCTTGCGGAGCGGTGATGGCGGTGACACGTGGATTCCGGATGCCAGCGGGACCACGGCAGCGCTCAACGGAATCGTCTTCGCAGATGGACTCGGTTGGGCAGCCGGTGCCTCAGCGACGGTCACCCACTTGACCGGGCCGGTCGGTAACAATCCTCCGGTGTTTGATCAGGATTTGGGGAACCGGACTGATGGTGAGGGTGATGGGGTGTCGTTGTCGGCCTCCGCAACCGACCCGGATGGAGACTCGATCGTTTACACGGCGGCCAACTTGCCGCCCGGTCTAACGATTGATCCAGACACTGGCCTGGTTTCAGGCACCATCGCAGGCTCGGCCGCCGGGACGTACAACACGAAGATTGCAGCAACCGACGACGGGACCCCCAGCCTCGAGACCGCCGACGCGTTCGTGTGGACGGTGACGGACACGAATCGTGCTCCGGTGTTTGATGCCGATGTGGGGGATCGCACTGATGGTGAGGGTGATGTGGTGTCGTTGTCGGCGGCTGCTTCGGATCCGGATGGTGATGGACTTTCGTATTCGGCGACTGGTCTTCCGGCGGGTGTGTCGATTGATGCGGGTTCGGGGTTGATTTCGGGCACGATTAGTTATGTGGCGTCGGGTTCGTATGCGGTGGTGGTGACGGTGACCGATGATGGGTCACCGGTGATGTCGGCGACGGATTCGTTTACCTGGACGGTGTTGGATACGAATCGGGTGCCGGTGTTTGATGCCGATGTGGGGGATCGTTCGGATGGTGAGGGTGATGTGGTGTCGTTGTCGGCGGCTGCTTCGGATCCTGATGGTGATGGGCTTACGTATTCGGCGACTGGTCTTCCGGCGGGTGTGACGATCGATGCGGGTTCGGGGTTGATTTCAGGCACGATTAGTTATGCGGCGTCTGGTTCGTATGCGGTGGTGGTGACGGTGACCGATGATGGGTCACCGGTGATGTCGGCTGATGATGCGTTTACCTGGACGGTGTCGGATACGAATCGGGTGCCGGTCTGGTCCGCGGTCGGCGCCCAGGAGGCGAACGAAGGAACCCCGTTTTCTGTGACGGTGTCGGCGACCGACCCGGATGGTGATTCGTTGGTGCTCACGGCGGTGGGGTTGCCGGCTTGGGCGAGCATGGTCGACAACGGTGACGGGACAGCCACCATTTCGGGCACTCCTTCGTTCACCGACGCAGGTGTGTCCACGGTTGACGTCACGGCCGACGACGGCACAGATACCGCAACCACGTCATTCGACCTGACGGTGTCGGATACGAATCAGGTGCCGGTCTGGTCCCCGGTCGGCTCCCAGGAGGCGCACGAAGGAACCCCGTTTTCTGTGACGGTGTCGGCGACCGACCCGGATGGCGATTCGTTGGTGCTCACTGCTTCGGGGTTGCCTACCTGGGCGACGATGATCGACCACGGGGACAACACGGCAACGATTTCGGGGACGCCCGGCTATTTTGACAGCGGCGCTTCCTCGATCGTGCTGACGGCCAGCGACGGTACTGATGAGGCCGGGGTCAGCTTTGAACTCGTCGTCTCCGACGTCCTACGCCCGCCCACTGCCGTAGACGACGTCGGCCAGGTCTTCGAAGATGCCCAGGCCGGCGTTCTGATCGACGTCCTCGCCAACGATGACGATCCAGACGGAGACGCCCTGGTGATCTCTGTCTTCGATTCCACCACGACCATGGGAGGAACGGTTACGTCAAGCGGCAACCAGCTCTTGTATCGACCCGCTCCCGAATTCTCTGGTGCCGACTGGTTCTCGTATACGATCGCAGATGGAACAGGAGGGTTCGCAAGCGCCAAAGTCGCCATGACGGTGATTGCTGTCAATGATCCGCCGGTGATCGGCCCAATCGGTGATCAGCTGGTTGCGGTTGGCCAGTCTGTTGATGTCCAGATCGTGGCCTGGGATCTCGATAGTGACGTGCTCACCTTTTCGGTCTCAGGTCTTGCGGATGCCCAGATCGACGCGTCGGGCCACTTCACCTGGGTGCGTCCTGCGGGGCTGCTACCGGGCCTCTATACCGTGACGGTACAGGTTGGTGACGGCGTCGACACCACGAGCTCGTTCTTTGGTATCAATGTTGTCGCTGAACCGGTCCCTCTCCCGTCGTCTGTGGATCAACCGCTGGTCTTTCCGGCTCCGGCGGCTATCGAGGTCGACGAAGACCAACCGGTGGAGCTGACCTTTGTCGCTCGCGATCCAGATGACCAAGAAGCAGAGATCCGGTATCAACTTGTGGAAGGTCCATCCGGAGCGAGCCTTGACGGTTTCAGCGGATTGCTCAGCTGGGCGCCACAGGAAGAAGACGGACCTGGCGTATTCGTCGTCAGCGTTCAGGCGATCAGTTCAAACGACGAACGAGCGCAAACGTCAACGGCGATCACCGTCCGGGAAGTCAATTCCGCACCCACGCTCGCTCTTTCCGCCGATCGAGCGGTCGAGGCGGGCGCCCGGCTCGTGATGACCTTTGCCGCCGACGACAGCGACATACCGGCCAATGCTGTCCGGTTCGGGCTTGTCGGGCTGATACCTCCGGGCGCCAGGATCGACCCATTCACCGGAGTGTTGACATGGAACGTCGAGGAGTCGAGTTTGGATAACGGTATCCACAAGATGACGATCTCAGCGACCGATGAAGGCGGGCTGACCAGTACTACGGACGTCACGGTTCGCGTCATTGCCGCAGGCACGATCGCCAAGCGAGGGCTGCTCGTGGACGCAGTTCAGGCGTCGGCTTCCGGAGTCGCAAACCCGACAACCGATCCAGAGTCCGGCGCCATCGTTCGGACGCTCGTCGTGCTGGGCGAGGCTGGTTCCTACACCGTCCGAATGTTGCGGATTCCGCTCCTGATGGTTGCCGCGCTCATCCTGTTATTTGGAACCATCGGCAAGGTCACGGTTGGGACCACCGGAGCGAGAGTGGTTGAGACGGGTACCGTCGACTGGTTCGATGAGAGTCGGGGCTTCGGCTACATTCGTCCTGATTCTGGAGAACCGCCCGTCTTCGTGCATGAGAACGCTCTCCGCAGGCGCCAGCGATCCTGGTTCGTCCCCGGAGCCAGCGTGAAATACCGCGCGATCGCGGGCAGCAACCGAGCATTCGTTCGATGGGTTCGGAGCACCCGATGAAGGCTGCATCGATGATTGCGATCATAGAAGACGACCGCGCAATTGCCTTGACGATGGAGTTGTGGGTAAAGCGACAAGGCCTCGATGTGGTGGTCGTCAGCGACGGAGCCCTTGCGGTTTCATCGATTCTGCAACATCAGGCAGATCTCGTGTTGCTCGACCTGGCACTTCCGGGAAAAACCGGCTGGGAGATTCTCCGTGAGCTTCGCTCTATAGAAGAAACCAGAGATCTCCCCATAATTGTCGTGACAGCTCACGGAGATCCGACGTGGCGTGAGAACGCCATGGCCAGGGGAGCCACCGACTTCCTGACAAAACCATTCAAACCACGGGCACTGGTGGATCTCGTGGTGAGCCTGCTACCCGACGAAGAAGATGACGCTTCGGCCGTTGGGTGAGGAGCGGTAGGCGTGGGACTGGAGAAACAAGACGGCCTCCCGGCCGGGCGAGCTGATCTCTATACTGCAGGCGCTTCTTCCGAGGCCGCCCGGTTACATCAACCAGGTGTCACTTCCGCCTTCGTTAAAAGGATATCGTCGTGAGCCAGATTGCTCTCAAAGCCGAAAAACGACCTGCTGCCGGCTCTCGTGCGGCAGGCCGCCTGCGTCGATCCGGCATGGTTCCGGCGAACGTCTACGGGTCAGGTCTCGACCCTATGTCCGTAGCAGTCAACGCGCAGGAACTGTGGGCTGTCCTCCACTCGGAGGCCGGAGCGAATGCGGTAATCGATCTCGATGTCGAAGGTACGTCCGTAACAACACTCGCCCGCGAAATCCAGCGCCATCCGGTCCGCGGTGACATCGTTCATCTCGATTTCATCAAGGTATCGCTCACCGAAACAGTTGAGGCGGAAGTCGTCATCGACTTCGTTGGCGAGCCGATTGGTGTACAGGAGGACGATTCAATCGTGGAGACGATTCGCAACACTGTGCAACTTGAGGCTCTCCCGAACTCAATTCCGTCTTCGATCGAAGTGGATATTTCGCATATGGCCACCAACGACGTTCTCCGCGTCGGAGACCTGCCAGTGATGGAGGGCGTAACGTATCTCGACGATGAAGAACAACCCCTCATCACGGTCACAATACCGCGTGCGGTTATCGCAGAGCCTGAAGAAGGCGAGGAGGGCTTCGAAGGCGAGGAGGGCGTTGAAGGTGAGGAGGGCGCCGAAGAGGGAGATGACGCCGAAGGCGATGGCGACGGCGACTCCACCGGAGAATAACGGCCTGATCTGGCTGATCGTCGGTCTCGGTAATCCGGGATCGACCTACCTGGGAACCCGGCACAACGTCGGGCTCGAAGTCGTCGACTTGCTGGCGGATCGACACGATATCGGCCTCGGTAAGGCTCCAAAGCGCGCTGCGGCTAACGTCGGGCGCGGTCACATCGATCGGACTCCGGTCGTGCTCGTTGCTCCGACAACCTTCATGAATGAGTCCGGAGCTGCTGTGCAGCCGATAGCTCGCTACTTCTCGGTTGAAGCCGAGCGCATCGTGGTCGTCCATGATGACATCGATACTCCCTTTGGAAAGATCAAAGTCCAGCACAGCCGGGGGACCGGCGGCCATAATGGCGTTGCTTCGGTGGCTGCACGGATGGGAGGCTCCGAATTTTGGAGAATCAAGATTGGGGTAGGTCGTCCGCCCGGTTCGCAGGATCCGGCCGACTTCGTCCTTCGACGCTTTTCGGGCGAAGAGCGGGCGGATATGGACTACGTGGTGCGAATCGCAGCCGACGTAATCGAGCGCCTCGTTTCTGACGGTGCCGAAGCCGCCCGACAGCTTGCGGGATCCACACGTCTCTGAACCGCCGGGTTGATACACGCCTGATGCGAGTAACCTCCCGTGTTCGATGTCAGCGCCTCTTGCGCCGCTGGTAGCTGCGTGGAAGAAATCCAGGTACTCCGCCCCGGGCCGAATTGTGGTACCGGAGTCTCTTCGCGCCTTTTTTCTCGCAGGCGCGTTCGAGAATGCATCCGGACACGTCGTTGCAGTGGTTCCGAGCGACGCGGAAGCTGACAACCTTGCTGATGACCTGGCGCTCTTTATCGACGAACCTCTTTTGCTTCCGGCCTGGGAGACGTTGCCATTCGAGATGGTTTCACCGGCGACGGCGACGATGGGTCGCCGGGCCGAGGTGCGACATGCGCTCGCCGGTTCCGATCCGAGAATCGTCGTCTCCTCGGTGCGATCGTTCACTCAGCGACCGAGCTCATCGTCTGTAACTCCGGTCACCTTTTCCGTCGGAGACGAAGTGAATCTCGACGAGATGGTCGACGAGCTCATCGCTCTCGGTTACGAGCGCACGCACCAGATTGAGGTTCGCGGTGAATTTGCTGTCCGGGGTGGGGTCATCGATCTCTTTCCTGCCCAGGCGGACTCGCCGGCACGGGTGGAGTTATGGGGCGATGAGGTCGACTCGGTCCGCGAGCTCTCCGTTGCCTCCCAACGCTCTGGAACCGACATCCGGGTACTCGAGGCTTTTCCCGCCCGTGAGTTTCGTCCGGACGCTTCCGTTCGCGGAGAAGCCGAACGGCTGCTCGTTGATGCCAGTTGGGCGTCTCGAACCTGGGAACGCCTGGCTCAAGGCCAGACCTTCGAGGGAATGGAGTCCTGGATGGGATGGCTGTCCCAGCCCGGCTCGCTGTTGGACGATGTTGCCGTGTCTTCGGTCGTTCTCTTCGATCCGGTCGCCTCAGAGCAACGCAGTGCGGAACTGATCGAGGAGGAGGCCGATCTCGCAGCCGCCCTCGCACCGACCTGGGGTTCGGGCGCGCCAGAGGCCGGCCACCATCCTGAGTTTTACCAACCTTTGAAGCGGGTGCTGACGGCTGCGGACGTTCTGGAGTCACCGTCACTACCTTCGGGTCCGGAAGATGCAGTCCTGCGCATTCGTGGTTTTGATCCCGGTGGCGGCGACGCAAGTTCGATCGCAAAGGCGGTCGGAGCGCTGCACGATTCGGGGCTCCATGTTGTTCTCGCGATGGAGGGTGGGCACGCCGCAGACAGAGCCGCCCGCATACTCTCAGAAGAAGGCATCGATTTGCCCCGGCGTCAGGTCATCCCGGAACCCATGTCTGCGGTGATTGCCCAGCCGATCAATCACGGCTTCATCAGCAGTGATCTCGGTGTCGCGCTGCTTGGCGAACAGGAAGTCGCCGGCCGCCGCCACGTTCGGCGCCGGTCCCGTCCGCGCGGCTCGGCCACGGTCAAGTTTCAGGATCTGACGGTCGGTGACTATGTGATCCACTCCCACCACGGAATCGGGCTTTTTGAGGGGCTCGTGACCCAGGAGATGGCCGGGATCGAGCGGGACTATCTCGTACTGGCATACGCGGGGAAGGACAAGTTATACGTCGCAACCGACCAGCTCGACGCTATCACCAGATACACCGGAGGAGAGGCCCCACGCCTTTCTCGCATGGGAGGGTCAGATTGGTCCAACACCCGCAATCGGGTTCGCAAGGAACTTGCGGCGGTGGCGGAGCGGGTGGTGGCGCTTCACCGGGAGCGTGCCGTTGCTGATGGATACGTCTACAGCCCGGACACCCCGTGGCAAAGCGAATTCGAGGCCGCTTTCCCCTACGAAGAGACTCCCGATCAGCTGGACGCAATTGCGGCGATCAAAGCCGATATGGAATCTGACAAGCCGATGGATCGTCTGATCTTTGGTGATGTTGGTTTCGGAAAGACCGAGGTTGCGCTCCGTGCCGCGTTCAAAGCAGTTCAGGACGGTAAACAGGTGGCGATACTGGCACCAACGACACTCCTCGCTCAACAGCATCATGCAAGGCTGACGGAACGGTTCGAAGGTTTTCCGATCGAAGTCGGTCAGCTCTCCAGGCTCGTACCCGCCAAGGAGCGCAGATCGACGATCAGCCGACTTGCCACCGGTGAGGTCGACGTCGTTGTCGGCACCCATCGATTGCTGAGTGGTGACATCGATATCCCGAAGCTCGGCATGCTCATCGTCGACGAGGAACAGCGCTTTGGCGTTTCGGCAAAGGATCGCATCAAGGAAATGGACGCATCAATCGACGTGCTGACTCTCACAGCTACGCCAATACCGCGAACTCTGGAGATGGCGCTGACGGGCGTCCGCGACGTCAGTCGTATTACAACACCTCCCCAGGATCGCCAGCCGATTCTCACGTTCGTCGGACCCTACGAAGAGCAAGCGATATCAGCCGCAATCCGACGGGAGCTGCTTCGAGAGGGTCAGGTTTTCTACGTCCACAATCGGGTGCAATCGATCGAGCGCGCTGTTGCCAGGATCCAGGCATTGGTTCCACACGCCAAGGTGAAGCACGCCCACGGACGAATGTCCGAAGCACAGCTCGATCGGACCATGCACGAGTTCTGGAATCAAGAGTTCAATGTTCTCGTAGCAACGACGATCATCGAGTCCGGACTTGATTTGCCGCAGGTGAATACTTTGATCGTCGAGCGAGCTGACATGCTCGGACTCGCTCAGCTCTATCAGCTGCGAGGCAGAGTGGGACGATCCGATCGGCGAGCCTATGCCTATCTCTTCCATCCTCCCGACGAGAGATTGACAGAGGAAGCCCGCCGCCGCCTGCGGGCGATTGGCGAAGCCAACGATCTTGGCGCAGGCTTCGTATTGGCGATGCGAGACCTGGAGATTCGGGGAGCAGGCTCGATGCTCGGAGAGGTTCAATCTGGTCACATCTCGGCGGTCGGGTTCGACCTCTATGCGGAGCTGGTAGCCGAGGCGGTGAAAGAGCTCCGCGGCCTCGCCGATGACGAGGAGGAACCGAAGGAGATTCGAATAGATCTGGCCGTCGATGCGCACTTGCCAGACGACTACGTTGAGGACCAGGGAGCGCGTCTCGAGGCATACCGAACCCTGGCGGCCGCGAAATCATCCGAGGCAGTCGATCTGGTCGCTTCCGAATGGCGAGACAGATATGGACCGCTTCCCGAGGGGGCCCAGGAGCTTATTTCGATGGCGCATTTGCGCGTGGTGGGCCTGGCCGCCGGTCTCGAGGAAATCGTCCAGGTGCGTAACGAGATAAAGATCAGCCCGGTGAGCCTTTCAGCCTCCGAAGAGATCCGGCTCCAACGATTGGCTCCCCGCTCGGTTCTCAGAGGCACCGTTGCCTATCTTCGGGCTCCCATGACTACGGAAGCGCTACGCACATTCGTCGCCGAGATGTTCTCATGATCGCCGTCATCGGACTGGGCCCAGCTGGTCTGGATCGGCTTTCCCCTGCCACCGTGGATCGGCTTCTTGACGAACGCGCGACCATCGTTGTGAGAACTCTGGACCATCCGGCGGCGGCCGAGCTCGCAGCGCGGCGGAGCGTTCTTACGTGCGACGACCTGTATGCGACCTTCGATGACTTCGACGACGTCTACAACGCGATCGTCGATCGGGTGTTTGAGCAGGCGAAGCCCGTTATCTACGCCGTCCCCGGAAGCGCGTCGGTCGGCGAGAGGGCGGTCCAGCTCATTAGGGAACGAGAGGACGTCGAAGTATTGCCAGGCGAGTCGTTCCTCGATTTGGTGTTCAGTCGGGTAGGCATCGATCCCTTGGCAGACGGACTCCGCGTCCTTGACGCCCGCAATCTTCCGTTTCCGCTGATCCTCGATGGTCCGGTTGTGATCGGACAGGTAGATCACGCGCTAGTTGCCGGTGATCTCAAGGTGCGGCTACTCGATCAACTTGCTCCAGAGACCAGCGTGTGGGTGCTATCTGATCTAGGAGGGGGCGAAGAGCATGTCTCTCGCATCGAGCTGTCCAACCTCGATCAGA
>JABDOU010000065.1 GCA_013043085.1 Acidimicrobiia bacterium | reverse complement strand
AGAATGTCACATTGACGTTCCCTGTTCCACCGTCGTCGGTGCGGCCAAGGCCGACAGTCACCACGGCACGCCATCTCTTACCTCTCCATCTCGTCTCTCCGGAGATGGCCGTGACGAAAATAAACGGACCCTCTTCGACCACCGTGGTGGTCGTTTGCGGCAGGGTTGTGGTCGTTGTCGTCGAGGTCGTACTTGTCGTGGTCGTTGAGGTGGTTGGCGGCTCGGTCGTCGTGGTTGGCGGCTCGGTGGTTGTGGTCGGCGGCTCGGTGGTTGTGGTCGGCGGTTCGGTGGTTGTGGTGGGCGCCGTGGTTGTCGCCGGCGCTCTCGTCGTCGTTGGTGCCGGACGCGTTGTCTGGACCGGTGCCCTCGTCGTCGTAGAGGCAAGCGTCGTCTCGACTTCGGTGGACGTGGATGCGGCCGCCGTGACTGCCGTCTCTCGCGCGGTCGTCACGCTGATCGGTGGGTTGGTCGTTGTCGAGACGCCCGCTCCCTCCAGATCAAGAACGGCGTTGAGCACCTCGATATCTGTCGTGATCCGCGTCGACGACGTCGTACCGGATGGGCTTCCGTCCGAAAATGCCCAGGCACCCACAGCAAACACGAGTAGCAGAATCGGGATGATCCGAAACGCCATCGCGTTGATATCAGTTGGAGATTTTGGACGCCGCCTTTTAAACGGAGAGATCATGCCAGCCCGTCCACGTCGTCAAGGTGTGAACGCCCGCATGCTAACTGAAAGAGCCCGGGATGCCCACAAAAAGTGGTAATCCTCAGTCGGCCTCCTCATTCGACATCTCGTGCCGTGCTCCCTCCGGCCTCAGGTGTGGGAACAGAATCACGTCTCGTATCGAGGCCACGTCGGCCAGCACCATTATCAGCCGGTCAACGCCGATCCCGAGACCGCCGGTCGGTGGCATGCCGTACTCGAGCGCCAGCAGATAGTCCTCATCTATCGGATGCGCCTCGTCGTCTCCTGATGCTCGTGCCGCAGCCTGCATTTCAAACCTGGCCCGTTGTTCGGCCGGATCGTTGAGCTCCGTGAAGGCATTGGCGATCTCACGCCCGGCCATGAAGAGCTCAAATCGCTCCGCTAGCCCGGGTCGGGATCGATGAGCACGTGCCAGCGGTGAAATCTCGGTCGGCATATCGACCACGAACACCGGGTCCCACAGCTTCGGCTCGACGAGTTCTTCGAAGAGTGACTCGAATAACTTCCCAGTACCTCCGTCCGGGATCTCCAGGCCCAGGGCGCGAACGATATTACGCAACCGTTCTGCGTCAGTTTCGATCGAGATGTCTTCCTTGAGTGCCTCGGCGACCGACCCGACGTAGTCGATGCGTGCATACGGCGGCGCGAGGTTCATGTCTCGCCCCTGATACATCACCGAGGTTGTGTTGACTGTCGCGAGTGCGGCCTGCGAGATCGCCTCTTCAACCAGTTCCATAACATCTTCGTAATCCGCGTACGCCTCATAGGACTCGAGCATCGTGAACTCCGGGTTGTGGCGAGGCGACAGGCCCTCATTGCGGAAGTTGCGATTGAGCTCGAATACCTTGTCCATCCCGCCGACCACAAGCCGCTTGAGATAGAGCTCGGGCGCGATCCGCAGATACATGTCGAGATCGAGAGCGTTGTGGTGTGTGACGAATGGTTTGGCGATTGCCCCGCCTGGCTGTATCTGCAGCATCGGTGTCTCGACCTCGACGAACCCGCGTTCCTCAAAGGTCGCCCTCAGAGATCGGACGACTCCGGTCCTGATATCAAACACCCGGCGTGAGTCCTCGTTTGCAATGAGATCTAGATACCGCTGTCGATACCGGGTCTCGGTGTCGACGAGACCGTGATACTTCTCCGGCATCGGATGCAGAGCCTTGGCTTGCAGTTGGAAGTCACCAACCCGGACGCTCAACTCGCCTTTCCTGGTTGTGATCACCTCGCCTGAAACACCGACGACATCGCCCAGATCGAGAGCAACGAACTCGTCGTACAGATCGTCGAGACCTGACCGATCAACAAAAAGCTGGATCCGGCCTCCGGCGTCCTGTAGCACACCGAACGCCAGCTTGCCCATGTCCCTGAGTCCGACCAGACGGCCTGCGACAGAGACCTCCAAACCGGTTGAGCTACCGGGCTCGAGCTCGGGGTAGGTGGCGTGAAGCTGGTCCGATCGGTGGGTAGGTCGAAACCCGACGGGGTACGGATCCACGCCTTGCCTGCGGAGCTCGGCGAGCTTATCTCTTCGGATGACCTGTTGTTCATCCGGTCGGTGCTCGCTCATGTATTCATCTCGTGGAGCAGTTTGAGCCCAAAGAGCGTGAGATGTTCGTCCACCTCATCGACCGAGGAACAGTGCGGAGCGATCGTCCTGGCCAGGCCGCCGGTGGCGACCACCGTGATCTCTCCCTCGAGCTCGGCCCGCATACGTTCGACGATACCGTCCACAAATCCGGCGTGGCCGTACACGAGTCCCGATTGAATCGCCGCGACCGTATTCGTGCCAATGACCGATGCCGGGGCTACCAATTCGACCCGGCGGAGTGCCGCAGTTCGGTCAATGAGCGCTTCGAGAGACACCGCCAGACCGGGCGCGATCACACCGCCTACGTAATTGCCTGCCATATCGATCACGTCGAAGTTGGACGAGGTTCCGAAGTCAACGACAACAACCGGCAATGGGTACCGCTCCGCAGCGGCGACCGCATTGACAACCCTGTCTGCTCCCACCTCACGGGGGTTGTCAACTGCGACCTTGATACCTGTCTTGATTCCCGTTTCCACGATTGTTACAGGGCCTGACACGATGTCCGGCAAGACCAAACGAAGCGCCGCCGTAGCCGATGGCACAACACTCGCGAGCGCGGCTCCCGTCAGATCTCCGTTGAGATGCTCGAGATCGAGGAGAGCCCGCAACGTAAGGCGATACTCGTCAGCCGTCCGCCGACTCGCCGTCACGACGCGCCAGGTGTGGATGAGATCCTCTCCCCTGTACACACCAAGGACAGTTTCTGTGTTCCCGATATCGATCACGAGCAGCATCAGGACTGACCTGACTCAGTTTGCTGAGAGCGAATGCCTCGATCTATGACGATCCCTTCATCGGTCACATCGAAATGGACATTATCGATCAAACGGGTTTCTCCAAGCCGACCCGCCACGGCAAGAAACGAGTCACGGTCGACTGTATTGAGGTGCACGACCGAATGGGCGTCATGTAACTCCGCGTACTCTGGCTCTACGAGGTGCTCTGAGGACATCGCGTCGTAGGCGATCGCTTCGAGCGTTTCAGCATCGAGCGTTCCACGCTCAACCGCGTCGGCTGCCGCCATCAAACCTCGCGACAAACTCGTCGCCGCCCGACGCTCGAGGTCATTGAGGTAGGTGTTCCTGCTGGACATGGCCAGACCGTCGGCCTCGCGGATAATCGGACAGCCAACGACCCGTACGGGAAATGAGAGATCCGAGGCCAGCCTGGTCACCACTGCGAGTTGTTGCGCATCTTTGCGGCCGAAGTAGGCGCGGTCTGGCTGAAGGCCGGCGAATAGCTTCGTGACGATGGTGGCGACGCCGGCAAAATGGCCAGGCCGGGACTTGCCTGTCAGGGTGTCAGTCAGAGCCTCGAGACTCACAGTCGTCACCGGTGCTACAGGAAACATTTCGGTCAGGGCAGGGGCGAATACCAGATCGGCGCCCGCGGCTGCAGCAATCGTCGAATCGCGTTCTATGTCGCGTGGGTACCTGTCAAGATCCTCACCTTCGCCGAACTGAAGTGGATTGACGAACACACTGACTGTTACGACGTCACACTCGGATCGGGCCCGCTGGATGAGCGCGGAGTGACCCTCGTGCAGAAAGCCGAGCGTCGGCACCAGTCCGATGCTCCCACCCCGAGCGCGTTGAAGGTCACGAGTTCCGGCGAACGTCTCGACGTGTTCGATCATTCGCCGAACGCTAGCCAATCAGGGCTGCACCGGCCTCTTCACGCTCACAACCATGTCGGACCCTGGAGCTTGGTCGATACCTGCCCTGCCACAGTCGGCCACAGATCGAGGATGCGAGTGCCGTCCGGCAATGTGGCGTCGGGCCAGACCTCAATCAGTGGCTCGAGAGCGAACCGGCGCTCGGCAAGACGAGGGTGAGGAATCGTCAATGACGAGTCCTCCATGTGCAGGCCATCCCAAAGAAGAATGTCCAGGTCGAGCGATCGCGGACCGAATCGCACTTCCGATGATCGATCGCGGCCCCTGGATCGTTCGACTTCGTGAAGCTCACGAAGCAGTGCGAGTGGTTCTGCGTCGGTATCCACGAGGATGGCGGCATTTGTGAAATCAGGTTGGTCGATTGGCCCGACCGGTGCCGTCTGAAACAGTGACGAGATCCTGAGGAGGCGATGGTGTTCTCGAAGAGATGTGATCGCAGTCCGCAGGTGATCCCGGCTGTCACCCAGGTTGGACCCGAGGCCTATTCCCGCCCATGTCACGGGGCAGCGGCGAGGAGAAACCTACGGCCGGTCGGGCCGAGCGGGCGACCCATGATTTCCTGGATAGTGGCGATTGCGATGATGGGATCATCCAACAAACCGCTGCGCAGCAGGTAGCCCCCGAGAACCCCGAGAATTCCGTCCGTCACGCTGTCGCTATGCAGGAGGGTAACCGAGCTGTCGTGATCGAGGCATCGCATGACACCTTCCAACACCTGCGCCGCCTGATGATCTTCGAGTTCACCCCTGGTCGGGACGTGGAGAACCCGCATCGCCGATTCCTCGTATGCCGAAACGTTGAACGTGTCCTCGAGCACCGAAAGAAGGGTGTTGAAGCCGTGATCGCGCAGCCAGCTGAGTTCCTCGTCCCGTCGAACGCGTCGGTGTTGCATCCCGCTTCCACCCACTCGCTCGGATACGGCAAGCCGACCGGAAATCACCCACGTGAACCCTTGTGGTTGCAAACCGACGGTCTTGGGCCGAGTCGTAACGGGACCTCCTAGGAATGGCTATCCCACAATAGCGTCTGCCATGCGCGCGGCCTGCAGGCACATGTCGACGTTGTGCACCCGAACGACTGCGACTCCGGCCAGAACCCCCGCTACGACGGTTGCGGCGGTTCCGACATCTCGATCGGCCGGACCCCGTCCGCCTAGCACGGAACCGATAAACGACTTGCGCGAGGCACCGAGCACGACTGGATACCCCGAGAGGACGAATCGATCGAGATGTCTCAAGAGCTGGAGGTTGTGGTCGACGGTTTTGCCAAACCCGACTCCCGGATCTATCGCAATCGCCGACGCCTCCACGCCGGCGTTACGAAGGATCGCAGCCTGCCGCATGAGATAGCTTGCGACTTCTCCGACAACATCTTCATAGGAGGGATCCTCCTGCATGGTCCGTGGTTCACCGAGCATGTGCATGGCCACAACTGCTACTCCGGCATCCGCTGCCACATCCGCCATTTCGGACGATCTGAAACCGGTGACATCATTGATGATCGAGGCTCCTGCGGCTACGGCGGCCCTTGCAACCCCGGGTTTGGAAGTGTCTATCGAGACGGTTACACCTTGCGAGACCAGGGCCTCGACTACCGGTAGAACTCTGGCCTGCTCGACTTCCTGTGGTACTGGCTCAGAGCCTGGCCGCGTCGATTCGCCGCCTATGTCGACAATATCGGCTCCGGCTCCGGCCAGCCCCAAACCCTGTTCAATGGCGCTATCCCGATCATCGAACTCACCGCCATCAGAGAAGGAATCCGGGGTCACGTTCAATATCCCCATCACGAGCGTCCGGGATCCATCCCAGAGAACCCGCTCGCCGGTGCGCCAGGTCAGATCTACGAGCCTTCGAGATTCTGCGTCGCCGAGATTCCGGTGACCGGTTTTATGGGAGAGCCGGCAGGATGGATGCGTTGTCCGTTCGGTGAATGAACCCATTTCTTCACAGGTTGGAAATTCATGGCAACCTCGTCGGCATCCACCGTTTCGCGCTCGATGAGTGCATCCGCCAAACGATCCAGCACATCCTTGTGT
>JABDOU010000183.1 GCA_013043085.1 Acidimicrobiia bacterium | reverse complement strand
CACATCTACGAACGGATCGTCAAGGGCGACCTGCCGTATTTCGTGGTCGGGGTGAGCGGCAATGGCCTCAGCGGTATCTCCCCCAATCCGGACCCGGATAGTGCGGTCCGTTACAACACGGGCTTCGGGACGCTGCTGATCGAGGCCTGTGCCACGTCAATGACCTTCACGTTCCATTCGATCGTCGACGGCGTGGTGGATACCTACCAAATCGGAGCAACGTCGTGTGTCAGTGAGCCTCCGGTGGCGGTTGATGATTCGGTGTCGACGTCTGAGGGGGTGTCGGTGGTGGTGGATGTGGTGGCCAATGATGTTGATGTGAATTTGGATGTGGGTTCGGTGAATGTGGCGTGTGGGGGGTGTGGGCTACCGCAGTTTGGTGTGTTGACCAATCATGTGGATGGGACGTTTACGTATGCGCCTGATGCGGGGTTTGTTGGTGAGGATTCGTTTGTGTATGAGGTGTGTGATACCGGGTTGTTGTGTGATTCGGCGTTGGTGACGATCACGGTGTCTGCTTCCAGTGAGGAGGTGACGTTCGAGCAGAGGATTGGGGTGGGTTCTGATGATGCTGAGGAGCGTCCTTCCGGGCGTGTTTCGCTCAGTTCCAGTGATTTGGAGATGGTTCAGGACAAGTCGAATACGCAGGTGGTTGGGTTGCGTTGG
This sequence comes from Acidimicrobiia bacterium, assembly GCA_013043085.1. Classification (GTDB taxonomy): domain Bacteria; phylum Actinomycetota; class Acidimicrobiia; order Spongiisociales; family SHLN01; genus JABDOU01. The sequence continues at coordinate 2,380 of JABDOU010000183.1, read as the reverse complement.
GATGGGGTGAGTGTGCCGCAGGGTGCAACGATTGTTGAGGCGTGGGTGCAGTTTCAGGCTGACGAAACCGATACGGGTGTCACGAATCTGGTCATCGCTGGTCACGACATCGATGATTCGGTGACGTTTGTCAATTCGTCGGGTGATGTTTCTGGTCGGTCTACAACGACGGCGACGGTGGCATGGACACCGGATCCGTGGGATGAGGTTGGTCGGGCTGGACCCGCGGAACGAACTCCTGATCTTGTGGAAGTTATTCAGGAGATCATTGATCGACCGCAATGGGCGGCTGGCAACGGTCTCACGCTCGTTGTCAGTGGAACCGGTCAACGCACCGCAGAGGCCTACAACGGCAACGCCAACGCTGCCCCCCTCCTCCACATCACCTACACCACCGGGTGATCAGCCGAGGAGCCATTTGTCGAACGTGCCGGGTGCATTCGCAACTCACCCGGATCGCCATCGCCCGAAGTAGGTAATTCGGCGTGACTCCCGCAGGGTGATACCGCTATCGATCAGCTGTTTCGTGTTCGAGGTACCACTGCCACTGGTTCTTGATGCCGGTTTCGGTACTGGTCTGGGGCATGTAGCCGAACGCCGATTCGCTCTTGGTCAGATCGGCCCAGGTTCGATTGACATCACCCGGTTGTATCGGCTTGCGGTCGATAATGAGCTCGTGTCCGATGACTCTTTCAATCGTTTCGAGCAACCCGGCGAGTGTGATCGGCGTATTGCCACCTATGTTGAAGATCTCGAATCCATCCTCGACGTAATCCATAGCCGCAGTTACTCCGTCAATGATGTCATCCACATATGTGTAATCGCGGCTTGTCGACCCGTCTCCAAAAATCGGCAATGGCTCACCACGCGAAGCGAGTCTCAGAAATTTGCTAATTGCCAGATCGGGTCGCTGGCGAGGACCAAACACGGTGAAAAACCTGAGGCACGCAACCGGCATTTCATTGAGATGGGCATAACTATGGCAAAAAAGCTCGCCAGAGCGCTTTGAAGCTGCGTATGGGCTTATCGGATAGTCGACCGGATCTGATTCGGCGAATGGGGTCTTTTTGTTGTTGCCGTATACGCTCGAACTGGATGCGATCAGAAACTGGTGAACCCGGCTTCGCGCAGCTGCGTCGAGGATGGCAACCGTGCCGTTCAGGTTGACGTCGGTGTAATAGGCAGGTTGTTCGATCGAAGGACGGACGCCGGCCATCGCTGCCAGGTGAACGACATGGGTTGGTCGGAATCTCTGAAAGAGGTCATCGACAGCCTCCCTGTCGCGAATGTCGATTCGGGCGAGTGTGAAGGATGGATCTTCGACGGCGGCGCCGAGATTCCGCTCCTTGATTTCAGGGTCGTAGTAATCGCAGAAGTTGTCGATGCCCAATACGACATCGCCGAGCCGAAGACATCGCTCGGTCAGGTGTGAGCCGATGAAACCAGCCGCGCCGGTTATGACGACGCGTCGTTGGCTCTGTGTCGTGCTAGCTACGCTCATGTGGTCTCCAGTTCTGGTCGAGCGGACGATGGCAATGACCGCGGGGATGGGGACTCAGCGGCGGGTTCGGCGTTGGCGCCGTCCGGATCGTGAGGAGCGGGTTCGTGGCCGGCAATGGCTGATCTCAAGAACCAGGCAGCTGTGAGAGAGCTTGCTCCGTAGCCGATGAGAAGTGACCATGCCGCGCCCTGGAGCCCGCTCGTTGGGACGAGCCACAAGCCAGAGAACAACGCGGCCAATGCGCCTACCGCTCGGGTTGTCAGGACGGGACCGAAACGGCGGGTCGCCAAAACACCAGCGTTCATGAAGGTCGTCACGGTCAAGAGGCCGCTGGCTGCGATGGCGATGGCGAGCACTTCGGCCTCTGCGTACTCGGGCCCGTAGAGGGTCGTGAGGAACCAGTCGCCGGCGGCCAGGGCGATGATGACACCTGCGATCGACATTGCAGCAAATCCGATGAGGACCCGCAGCAACAAGCTGGAGAACGCCTGCATCTTGTCCGTGGCGTAGTACTTGGCGAGCCGGGGTGCCGTTGCGTGACGAAAGGACTTGGCAAAGAGCTGCACGAGTTGGACGATGTAGGCGACTGCAGCGAACACACCGAGCTGATCGTTCCCCAGAATGGCCTGGACCACGTAGCGGGGGATGTTGTAGGTCAGCGAGCTGAGGAGGGCAGCAATGCCAAGAGGCAGGATGAGCCATGCGAGCTGGCGCAATCGGCGTGCGCGCCAGATCGTTCGCAGGGGAAGCTGGATGACGTTGTCCGCGCTTTCGCTGGCAACCAGTGCTGCACTCTGGGGCGCTGCATATACGGCCAGCACAATCAGCCATCCTGCTGCCATTCCAACCAGGGCCCACGGCAGTGAACCAGTCCAAAGT
>JABDOU010000010.1 GCA_013043085.1 Acidimicrobiia bacterium | reverse complement strand
CTTCAAGCGAAAGCCTCGATGATTTCGGCGAATCGCGAAATTGCAGCCGATTCGTCAAGATCTGGCAAGGACACAATGGCCAGCTGACCACCCGCCTCGGCTAACTCCCGGTATCGACCGATCTGTTCGTCGACGGTTCCCGCCATTGCTGACTGGGCGTAGACGTCTTTGCTGGTATTGGTGGGTCGGTACCGATCGAGCGCAAGAGTCAATGCCTCCTGATCAGAGGCCACGAGGGCCGGACCGAGGTGACTGACGGTTATCTCCTGCGGGTCACGCCCGACCTCCAGACAGTGTTGGGATAGAACGTTCACCTTGTGACGAACCCGCTCGGGACCACCGAAGAGGTTGCAGTAGTCGCCGTACCGGGCGACCAGCCTCAATGTCCGACGTTCGCCCGATCCGCCGATCAGGATCGGAATCCGATCCTGTAGCGGACGTGGGTAACACATGGCCTCGGGAACACGAATGCGTTTCCCGACGAATTCGGGGTTCCCAGGACCCCAGAGCAGGGGTAATAGTTGCAGCGTGTCTTCCAGCAGTTCATATCTCTCCATCACATCGCCTAGTTCGATCCCGTAGGCCTCGGCCTCCTTGGCAAACCATCCGAGACCGAGTCCACATATCGCTCGACCTTCGCTGAGAACGTCGAGGGTCGCAATGGTCTTTCCAAGGATCGCCGGATTGCGATAGGGAACGGCTGTCACGAGGGCTCCCAGTCCGATTGACGTCGTCGAAGCCGCCAGGAAGGCCAACGTCGTATACGACTCGAGCATGTCCTCCCAGGCGCGTCCGACCTGTGGAATCTGTCGCAGATGATCCATGACCCAGAGGTTGGCAAATCCTGCCGACTCGGCCTCTTCGGCTATCTGGACCAGGCGGCTCGCAGTCGATTGCGCCTTGTTCCAGGTGAACGAAGAAATCTGAAGACCGAACCTGAGTGTCGTTGGATCGCTGGTCTGGCGCTCCAACGCGGCATCCACACCCTTGAGAGCCGCCGGACCCCTCCGAACCCTCGTCGTCTCGGCCTCGTCGGATGCGTCGAGGTACATGACTTCGCCGAATCCTTCAACAGATACGGCCTCACGGTTTTTCTTGTAGGTCGAGAACTGCCTGCTATGCACGGACTTCGGAATTGGCCGGGTCCTCTTCTCGTTGCGAGCTCGACAGATCGCGGCCGGCGTGTCAAAACAAACCGCGTACGTTGCCATATCGCGCTTCGACGCCAGACTCAGATACTCGACCCGGGTGTCGGCGTCCAGACCCGTGGTGTCGATGACGGTCGTCAATCTGCGCCCCAATCGGCGTTTGACAACCTCGTCAAGCAGAAAAAAGGCATCGGTGCTTGCCGTTTGATCATCCGCATCGATACCGACCAGTGCACGCAGGGAGTCCGAACCAACGATCTCTGATTCAGAAAAGGATGACTCAGCCCATGTCGATTTTCCAGACCCGGACGGTCCGACGAGCACAACGAGGCATGGAGTAACGAAACGCATCGCTACTCCCGCTTCAGTTCTTTTTCGAGCGGGACCGAAAATCTGGTGCGCAATCGGAGATCGCCCATCCAGTCGGCGAGTTCGAGCGCTCCCCCGGCGATACGATCCTTCGCGGACCCTGGAACCTCCTCCAGGAGGCGAACCCGGACCTCACCTGAATCGTGGTGTGCCCATCCGCCAACGATCCGACCGTTCAGCCAGACGGTGGGACCGGCATTTCCATTGCTGTCAAAAAGGACGTCCTCGGCCGAAGTCAAATACCAATCACGCTGCTTCCAACCCATTGTCGTCGGGTCGAGCCCGGGAAGAAAGGCGATCCACGGTGCCGGATCTGCGACGAGTTCGAGATCGTCGGGATGGAGATAGCCGGCGCCCTCCTCAAGTTCTACTTGGACCGCGCCCGATTCTTCGAGTGCCTTTCGGGTATCGCGCACCCCCCACCCCGTCCACCACTTGATGTCTTCGAACGTTCCCGGGCCGAAACGAAGGAGCCATGTTGCGACCAGGTCCCGACGAGCGACATCCGTATCCACATGAGGGATTGGCTCCCCAAGCCATTCTTCGGTGAGAGCCCAGCGGTATTGACTCGACACCCAGGTCCCGAGTGGGCGAGCTCGTACGATGCTGCCGGAGGTCGCAAGAAGAAAGAGAATCCTGGTTGAGACGCCGATATTGCCCTCGTATTTTTTTCCGACGTTCATCCGCATTTTGATTCCGAGCTCTGGAACATCTTCGGTGATTTCGCGAGCCGTGGCTGAACCGCGCTTGCGAAGCGAGGCAAGCACATCATCCGAGATTCTGGCGCACCAGCCAACACCATCTGTAGTGATGCCATGGGTCTCAACCATCTTGACGAAGCGGCGAAGCTGTCCTTCGTAGAGACCCCTCGTGCATGCGGCATCGATCACCGGGGCCAGGTCTCGGGGCACTACAAACATTGTGCGACGCATCCCGAGCATCCGCACCAGCGTTCGTTTCTCATACATCTCGCGTTCGAGAACTGAAGGATCGAGGTCAACCAGCCGCGCCCTCGCCGACAGGTAAACCGAGGCCGGGTCGCTGGAGTGGAAACCAACCAGATCACGACTGACGGATACGACATCCACGGAAGGTACGGTGAGATCGTGTCTCGTCCCCAACCGCGCCCGCCGTTCCTGGTTCGTGACGAGACGCACGAGAAAATCGCAGCGAGCACCACAACCGCTAGCGGAGCGGTCCGGTTCCTTCTATCTCGAAACCGAAATTGTCCTCAAAGCAATACCACCACGCCTCCCCGGGCTCGAAGCTTCGGATCAAGCGGTGATCGTTGTGCTCTCGATAGTGGGCGTGCGCATGCTTGTTAGGCGAATCGTCGCAGCAACCGACCTTCCCACATTCGACACAAGATCTCAGGTGAACCCACGATGATCCGGTTTTCAGACACTCCTGGCATCCGTCCCGGGTTTGGGGCGCTGCAGACTGACCAGATTCGGGGATATGTTGGCATGCATCCACGACATCAAACATACCCGACTCCCGCCCCGATCAGAACTTTGTGAAGGGTCCGCTAAAAGTGTCTAGCCTGCGGTGCGCCGGCCACCGCTCCACCCGGCTCATACTGGCTCCCAATCACCTACCGAGGTCCGATGGTGTGAAGGCGCCTGTGTATGAGTCTCTCCTCTCAGGGTGAAGCGGCAACCGACGTTGCGGGCCATGCAGATCCCTCGGGCAGAAGGGACGGCCCACACTTTTCGCGTAGCGACTGTGCGAACGTTGTCAGGTAGGCAGCGAGTACGAGGCCGCCGAGAATGGTCAGGGTCACGAATTGGCTAATCATGATGCCATGTGCTCGATGATGGAAACGGCGGCTCGCCTGGCCAACCGGGCGTCCTGAATATTGGGCTGCGTTTCGATATTTGCGACCCTTCCCGTCGGAAGGGTTGTGACCGTGGCGAGCTGTACACCAGAGTCTTTCAGCATGCCGGCAGCGGTTTGCACGTTCTTGCCTCCGGGGCCTGCGACAACGTTCCCGCATGCCACGAGGCTCCTCAGTGTTCGGCCTGCGGGTTGTCCTGACTCGATAGTTGACACGCCCACCTGGGAAAGGCGTCGTTCCCATACCGACCACCCGGTGCCACCCCGCCATGAATCGGAGTCGTAATTGTTGACCATCCGGATTGGACCTTTGTCGGCGGCTGCCAACCAACTGGCGATGACCATCGTGTCGCCGCAGTGTTCCGAATCCGTCAGGCCCGCACCAGCTTTGTCGGGGCACCGGGACCAGCGCAGCATCACACCACGGACAGGCGAACCCTGGATATACAGGGCATCGGGGCGGACGAAGTACTGCACTTTTGCAAGCTGGTGCGGGCTGACGTCCCAAACCGGGATGTCGTCGTACCGCAGGAAGGTTGAAACCATGTGAGCGACCAGATCACCACGATGCCCTACGACGACCACGCCGGGCCTGTCGCTTTCACAGCTGGGCGTCAGAACCAGCGGCGCCTCTTCAGATCGGCGCCAGATAGCTGCGGACTGTTGGATCTTGTCACGGAAGCTGAGACGCTCCGTTGTTTTGCTGACAGCTCGTCGGGTGACCCTCGCCCCCCGGTCTTTCAGCGCCGTCCCTGTTTCAAATGCCGGGACCAGAACATCATTGATGCTGTCAGCAGCATCGCGGATAGCGGTCCATGGCCCTAAACCTTGCGTTGTGTGTGAGAGCGTTGTCACCATTTCTCCGTGGTAGCTGAGGCCAACTTACGAAGGGGGTGTATCCCGACTGTCTCAATCACCGGCGGCGGTTGAGAAGGACCTTGCGGCCACGCACAAAGCGTTCTTTTCCCACGCAACGCGCGCACTTAGGAAACCGGGTCTTGATTTCGATACCTCGACCGCCCTACTGTGGCGCCGTGACCAACCTCCGAATCCGATTGTTCGGTGGGCTGCTTCTCGAAAGCGGCGGGCGGGTTCTCCCTCGCATCCCGTCACGAGTGGGTAGATCGCTGTTCGCCTTTCTCGTGATGAACCGGGATCGGGAGCTGAGTCGCGACCTCCTGGCCGGAACCTTCTGGCCAGACATGCCAGATAGTCAAGCCCGCCGACGCCTGAGCCAGAGCCTGTGGCAGATTCAAACTCACCTCTCAGAGGCCGGCGCTTCCGGCGATTTCGTCGTCGCCAATGCGCACGGCGTGCGATTCAATCGAGCAACCTCATATTGGCTCGATGTCGAAGCATTCGAGACGGGCATCCGCGCAGTAAAGGACACTGCTGTCAGCCCAGCAGAGCTCGCCGCAACCGCCGATCTCTATCGCGGGGATTTACTCAGTGGGTTCTATGACGACTGGTTCCTCCTCGATCAGGCAAGGCTGCGAGACGAGTACCTAGATCTCCTCGGCACCATATCCACGGCGTATAAGGGTCGCGGCCGGTTCGACGATGCCTTGATTTTCGCACGGCGCCTCGCTCTCAACGACCCCCTTCGCGAGGAAGCGCATCGGGAAGTGATGCGCCTTTGCTATCTGGCAGGCAGACCCAACGACGCCTTGCTCCAGTACGAGATCTGTTATGCAACCTTGCAGGATGAGCTCGGGTCCGAGCCGGCGCCCGAAACCACGGCGTTATTCGAGTCGATCGCGGTCGAGCGGGAGTCGGGAGCGGTTCCATTCCGACCTGCCGCTTCCTCCCCGCTACTGGACAAAGATGCGCAGATTCCCCTCGTGGGGCGTCGGGACGAGCGGGCAATCGGATTGACGGTCATCGAGGGAGCACTCACCTCGCAAGGCGGAATACTGCTGGTCGAAGGGGCCGCCGGCGTCGGCAAGAGCCGATTTCTCGATGCGCTGATCGATGATGCGAACTGGCGAGGAATCGGTGTCCTACGTGGCGATGCTGGGCTGGCCAGGCAGAGTTACGCGCCGATCTCGACTGCGCTCGATCAATCCCTCTCGCGTTTGCGTGTCGACCAGCTCGGCGCCCAAATCGAGCCTGTATGGCTCCGAAAAATCGCAAGCCTCACGCCGCGCATATCAGATTGGATGCCGGACCTGCCACCTTCAGCTGCGTTGCGCCCATCCGAGGAATCCCACCGCATGCTTGAGGCCATCTCACACGTTCTTGTCGGGTTGTCGAACATCTCGCCCTTGCTGCTCGTGCTCGATGACTTTGATGCAGCAGACGACGACACGGTGAGAGCGATTCGCCACCTGAGCAACATCGCCGCCGACAGTCGCCTCGTGATTGTCGTGTCTTACCAAAAAGCTGTCGCAGCCGACAGGGAAATCGTGT
>JABDOU010000009.1 GCA_013043085.1 Acidimicrobiia bacterium | reverse complement strand
TGTTGGAACCGAGAGGGCCGTTTTATGGCTTTGTTGGGACCGAAGGTCCCTTTCACGGCAAGTGCCTGGAGAAAGCCAAAGGCTTTCTCCCAAGCTAGGCCGAAGGCCTAGCCGCCGCCATCCCAGGGTTCGATGGAATCGACGGTGTAGGTGAACGTACCGCCCGGGGCATCGTAGGAAACGGTCTCGCCTACCTCGGCGCCGAGAATGGCTTTGGCGAGCGGACTCTCCGGGGGAGTGGTCTGAATGCCATCGACCTTGTTCTCCTTGGAGGCGACGAGCAGTTTCAGCTTGACGGTGTCGTTGGAGATCTCGACGAGCGAACCTATCTCGACGCGGCCGGTGTCGGCGGCCTCGCGTACTACAGCGTTATCGAGATTGTGCTTGATGAGACGGATGCGGGCTTCCATCAAGCCCTGTTCGTTCTTGGCGGCGTCGTAGTCGGCGTTTTCTTTGAGATCGCCGTGCGAGCGGGCCTCCGCAATTTTTTCCTCGATGTAGCGGCGGCCTGTGGTCGTCATCTCTTCAAGCTCTTCGACCAATTTTCGGTGAGCTTCCGGCGTGAGCCAGATCGTTTTGTCCGACATGGTCTGCTAGCCCAGGAGGGCGGCGACCTCTTTGGCGAGGCGAGACTTGCGACGGGCCGCCGTATTGCGATGAAGAACGCCCTTGGCAACCGCCGAATCGATCCGCTTCTGTGCCGATAGCAGGGCCTCCCGGGCTGCTGCGGCATCGCCGGACTGGGCAGCACTCAGTGCTTGCTTCGTGCGCGTGTGAATCTCGGTCTTGATCGACCGGTTTCGAGCACGGCGCGCGGGCGCTTGACGGTTGCGCTTCATCTGGGAACGAATGTTTGCCATGAGACGGCGGCAGTATAGAGGCCAATCCGCCAGGATGACAGGGTGGATCGCCGCCGACCCGCCATAGACTTATCCGGTGATTTCCCACATTCGCAACTTCAGCATCATCGCGCACATCGACCACGGCAAATCGACGCTGGCAGATCGTCTGCTGGAACGTACCGGCGCGATATCTGAACGAGACATGAAAGAGCAGCTTCTCGATTCGATGGACCTCGAGCGAGAACGGGGGATCACGATCAAGGCGCAGGCGGTGCGGCTGAGCTACGACGCCCCGGACGGTCAGCAGTACGAACTGAACATCATCGACACGCCCGGCCACGTGGATTTCACGTACGAGGTGTCACGCAGTCTCGATGCGGTTGAAGGGGCGTTGCTGGTTGTGGATGCCTCTCAGGGCGTGGAGGCGCAGACGCTCGCCAACACGTATATGGCGATCGAAGCGGGGTTGGAGATCATTCCTGTGATGAACAAGATCGATCTGCCCGCGGCCGAGCCGGAGCGGGTCGCCAAAGAGATCGCCGGGGTCTTGGGAGGCAGTTCCGATGAGGTCATTGCGATTTCTGCCAAGACCGGTGAAGGCATGGATGAGTTGCTGGAAGCCATAGTCACCCGGCTGCCGCCACCCGAGGGCCTCGAAGCAGATCCGCTGCGAGCGTTGATCTTCGACTCGTACTTCGATACCTATCGGGGGGTTGTGTGCTACATCAGAATCAAAGACGGAGTACTTTCCAAGGGCGATCGTGTCCGATTCATGGCCACGAACAACGTCGAGAATGCCGACGAGGTGGGAATTCTCACTCCGGCCGCCGTTCCCGTCGCATCGCTCGGGCCTGGTGAATCGGGGTACATCATCACGGGCATCAAGGAGATTGACAGGGTCCGGGTGGGCGACACGGTCACCAGGGTTGATCACCCGGCGACGACCGCTCTTCCCGGTTACAAGGAACCGAAGCCCATGGTGTATTCCGGTCTCTTTCCGACAGTGGGCGACGATTTCGAACGCCTGCGCGACGCCCTCGAGAAACTTCGGCTCAACGATTCGGCGCTGCAATACGAGCCCGAGACATCGACCGCCCTGGGCTTCGGATTCCGATGCGGATTCCTCGGGCTGTTGCACATGGAGATCGTCCGCGAGCGTCTCGAGCGGGAGTTCGATCTCGATCTGGTCGCAACTGCACCATCGGTTGCATACCGAGCGTTCACGACTGCCGGAGCGACCATCGAAGTGCGTAGTCCGCAGGATCTGCCTGCGGCCAACCAGCTCGATCACATCGACGAGCCGTTTGTGAAGGTGATGATCATCAGCCCGTCTGAATACGTCGGCACGATCATGGAGCTGGCTCAGTCCAAGCGAGGCGAGATGGGCGAGCTCACGTACCTATCTCCTGAGCGAGTCGAGATCGACTACGAGCTTCCGCTCGGGGAGGTGGTCTTCGACTTCTTCGATGCACTCAAGTCGAGGACCCGGGGCTACGCATCCCTCGACTACGAACCCAGCGAGTACCGCACATCCAACCTGGTGCGCGTCGACGTGTTGCTGAACAACCAGCCGGTTGATGCCTTCAGTGCCATCGTCCACAAGGATCGTGCCTACAACTATGGCAATACGATGACCAGGCGTCTGCGTGAGTTGATCCCCAGACAGTTGTTCGACGTACCGATCCAGGCGGCCATCGGAGGCCGCATCATTGCCAGAGAAACAGTGAAGGCGAAGCGCAAGGACGTTACCGCCAAGTGCTACGGCGGCGACATAAGTCGGAAGCGCAAACTCCTCGAGAAGCAAAAAGAGGGCAAGAAGCGGATGAAGATGGTTGGCTCCGTCGAGGTACCGCAAGAGGCCTTCGTCTCGGCGTTGCAGATCGACCAGGATGGGTGACGCCGATCTCGTCCAGATTGTCGAACGAGCTGCCGATGACCTCGGCGCATACCTCCATGTTCCGTTCTGCGAGGCGGTTTGTCCGTACTGTGATTTTGCCGTTGTCGCAGGCCGCGACGACGAGGTGTCCCGCTACCTGAAGGCCGTCACTGCCGAGATCAACGGCAGTGACGCTGTGGGGCTCGTTGACGCCGTTTTCGTAGGCGGGGGAACCCCTTCTCGCGTGAGCGGATTGGCAGGATTGGTGGGTGCTCTGGAGGAGCGTCACGGCCTGGCTCCCGATGCTGAGGTGACGCTCGAGGCCAACCCCGAAGATTGGACAGACGGTAAAGCCGAAGAACTTCGGACAGCCGGGTTCACCAGGGTTTCCTTCGGCGCTCAGTCGTATGACCCGATGGTGTTGGAGTATCTCGGTCGGCGCCACTCCCCGAACCAGATCGACGCCGCGGTCGACAGCGTGAGGAGAACCGGATTCGAGTCGGTGAGTATCGACCTCATCTTCGGATCGCCTGTCGAATCGGACGCGTCCTGGGAACGAACCCTGGGGCGAGCTCTCGAAGCTTCTCCCGATCATGTTTCGACCTATGCCCTCACGGTCGAGCGAGGCACCGAGCTGTCTCGCCTTGTCATAGGTGGTGCTCCCGCCCCCGATCCTGATGTTCAAGCCGGACGCTACGAGATCGCTCAGGCGATTCTGCAAGATGCCGGCTATCGGCGATATGAGGTATCCAATTACGCCAGGCCAGGCCATGAGTGCCGGTACAACCTCATCGCCTGGGCCCAGGGTGAGTATCTGGCGTTTGGCATGGGCGCCCATGGGCACCTCGACGGAGTCCGGTTCCGAAACGTCAGAAAGCTCGATGCGTATCTAGATGCTGTTGAGCGAGGCGTGAGTCCCCGGGCAGGGCAAGAGTCGATCATGACAGGCGACCCGGGGTTGGGGAACGCGTTGGACGAAGAGCGCGTTGTTCTCGGTTTGCGACGAAGCTCCGGTGTTGTTTTGGACGACGTTGCTACTGCGTTCATGGCCTCGTCTGCCGGTATCAGGTTGGTTGAAGCCGGCGTGATAACGGCCAGGGAGGGGCGTCTCGTCATCCTCAAACCTCTCCTGACCGATGAGGTGTGCTCCTCCTTCCTGGCATCGAGGTCTTAGCAGTCTCACCCCATTGACTGCTAACGTTGCGGAATGCTTGATGAGCGCAAGTCCGCCATTCTTCGGGCTCTGGTCGAAGTAAACATTCGAACCGGCCATCCGGTATCGTCGCAAGCACTTCTGGACGCCTCGGGTCTGCAGGTTTCTTCTGCGACCATTCGCAACGAGCTCTCGGTTCTCGAATCTGAGGGTTACTGCGTTCAGCCCCATACGTCGGCCGGCCGGGTTCCTACCGACAAGGGATTTCGCTTCTACGTGGACCACGCTGACCCCGGTCAGCTCAAGGTGCAGACCATGAAGCGCATCAGGAGCTTCTTCGATGACTTCCACAAGGAACTCGGGCGCCTTCTCAAGGAGACAAGTGCCTTGTTGACCGACATCACCAACTATCCGGCAGTCGTGGTAGGGCCAGGTCTCGACGGACAGGTCATCCGCGGCCTACACCTCATTCCGATGTCCGAACAGGTGCTGATGATGGTCGTGATCACCGACTCGGGACAGGTATCGCGGGAGCTGGTCCGACTGCAGTCGGGATTGGCCAAGCGTGACATCGATCGGATCGAGACCCAACTCGTGAATATGGTCGTGGGCAACACCATCGAGGAGGCGCTTTCGGCCGAGCAACGACGGTCGCTCGATGACAAGGGAACAGGGCTCACCCAGGCCATCTCACAGGTTGCGCGTCGCCTCGAGACCGAGAGCCGGGATATTTTTGTCGGCGGTGCCAGCCATCTCGCCTCGTTTTGGGAAGACCTCAACAAGGTGCACCGGGTCCTCGAACTGCTCGAGAGAGATGCATCCGTGATGGCCCTGGTGGCAGGCGCCGGAACCGATGTACGGATCGGGGCGGAGCTTGCAGTCGACGACGCAACCGACCTTGCAGTGGTTTCGGCCGGATACGGTGGCGACGAAGGACGCACCGGTCGCGTGGCAGTTCTCGGTCCCATGCACATGGACTACCGTCGCACGATCAAAGTTGTCGAAGAAGTTGGTGAGAGGCTCACCGACAATCTGAACGCCTGATCACAACCTATGGCTCTCAAGGACTACTACCAGATAC
>JABDOU010000392.1 GCA_013043085.1 Acidimicrobiia bacterium | reverse complement strand
CCCCTGCGTGACCTGGGCGAGTTGCCGGATTCCGGACCTCTGGTCGTTGAGCCCTACTGGCAGCAGGATGAGGTGGCGGGCGTCGTCGTGTTCATTGATGAGACCAGCGCAGGCCTCGTAGGCCTGGATCTCTTGAAGGATGTTGCCACCCTGGCGGCGGATCGCGGCATCGTCGCTCACAACGCAAAGCCCATCGTCAAGGCGTTCTTGGACGCACATCTACCCGCCCCGATGGTGGTCTTCGACACTCTCCTGGCGGCATACGTGATCAATCCGGCACGCGCTTCGTACGACCTTCCGGACCTGGCTTTGGAGGTAGCGCAGATCGAGGTCGATTCGCTCGACGATGCCGGAGGCGACAATTCCCAGGGCACGCTTGATTTCGAGGGCCCGGATCTCGACGGACTCGGCAGGCGGGTCGTAGCGGTTTCTCGTCTGGTCGATCTTCTCACCGAACAGGCTTCGGCGCGAGGTGCATTGTCGCTCCTCGATGACATCGAGTTCCCACTCGTCGTGGTGCTGGCGCGCATGGAGAACGCAGGGATAGGAATAGACCGGGCATATCTGGAGACGCTCGGTGAGGAGCTGAGAAGCCGGCTATTGGCACTCGAGGCTCAAATCCATGAAGAAGCCGGCCAGGTTTTCAATATCAACAGCACCCTGCAACTAAAGAAGGTCCTTTTTGAGGATCTTGAACTTCCGATACTCAAGAAGACGCCCAAGGGCCAGCCAAGCACGGATGCGTCTGTGCTTGCCAAACTCGACCACGCGGTGGTCAAGGCTCTCCTCGAGTATCGTCAGTTGGAGAAGCTTCGCTCAACCTATGTAGACGGTTTCCTACCTCTGATTGCGAAAGACGGCCGGGTGCACGCGGTGTTCAACCAAACGGCAGCCGCGACGGGTCGGCTTTCGTCCGAGCGGCCAAACCTCCAGAACATTCCGATCAGATCCGAAGAAGGCCGGACGATCCGCAAGGCGTTTGTCGCCGAGGAGGGCTCAACCTTCGTCGTCGCCGACTATTCACAGATAGAGCTCAGGATCCTCGCTCATCTGACGGAGGATCCCGGTCTTCTCGATGCCTTCAACAATGACCAGGACATTCATGCAGCCACCGCCGCGCGGGTCAACGACATCGCGATCGAGGAGGTAGATGCCGACATGCGAAGGCGGGCCAAGGTTGTCAACTTCGGCCTGCTATATGGTATGGAGGCTTTCGGATTGGCATCGCGACTCGAGATCGAACGCGACGAAGCCCAGGCACACATCGATACGTATTTTGCTCAATTTCCAAAGGTGCAGGCGTTCATGAGCGGCGTGGTCGCCGAGGCCCGGAGAACCGGCTACACCACGACGGTATTTGGACGGCGGCGCTACCTTCCAGAATTGGCGTCTGGCAACTTCAGAGTCCGCCAGACGGGAGAACGCATGGCACTCAACGCTCCCATTCAGGGTTCCGCTGCGGACCTCATCAAAATGGCGATGATCCGGTTGGACGAACGCCTGGGAGAACTCGGCCTGGCCGGCCGACAGCTTCTTCAGATCCACGACGAGCTGGTGCTCGAGGTTCCTCTCGATGAGGTTGCGCGGACGGTGGATCTCACTCGAACCGTGATGGAGGGCGTTGCCGAGCTCAAGGTTCGGTTGCGGGTCGATACCGCAACCGGTAGGACGTTAGCCGACACCAAGTCCTAGCCGAATGCGGGGCAGCTGCCGATTAGTCTTCCTTTTTGTAGGACGGGCTGCCGACTTGTGGTACCATTTCTGCTGCATCTGACGGTGCATCTAACAGTTTGTTCCAGGTCCAGCACCTGAGCCTTTTCGGAGGCTCTACGCGCTGGCATACTGGCAAACTTCCTGCCTTCGATAGCACGCCTATCGCGGTCGGGATCGACCCTGTACACAACCCATAAGAATCGAATGATCGAAGAAGAATCCAACTCACTGACTGAAGAAGCTCCCTCCGAAATGGGAGAAACCGCCGCACCACCAGAGGCCGACCGCTCGGAAGCCGACCAGGCAGCCGAGCAGTCCGAGAGCGGAGATCAAGAGGCCTTGCAACGGCCAGATGGCATCGTTCCCGAGGCCGGGAGCGATGGTCAAGCCGACGCCGGCGCGTCTTCTTCGTCTCAAGAACCACTCGAAGCAATGCCCTCGACTGAGGATGCGGTGCGTGAGGACTATTCCGGAGGATCGTCGAGCAGCATGGAGGTTTCCGCCCCGATTGCGAACGAAATGCCAACTCCGACCGACGAGGTCGCTGCTCAAGGTGCCGGCGTTGAAGTGAGCAATGTTGAAGAGGCGACCGCTGAAGAGGCGACCGCTGGAGAGGCGACCGCTGAAGAGGCACAGCCGCCACGACCTCGTGAGATCTCGGTTGTGAAAATGAACACGGGACTCGACGACCTGCCAGACGATCTGTCGCCTGAGGACTTCGAATCCGCTATCGAAAAAACTGTTCTGGAATTCAAAGAGGGCGATCTCATCGAAGGCACGATTGTTCGCATCGACCATGATGAGGCATTGGTAGACATCGGATACAAATCCGAAGGTGTCATCCCTGCCAACGAGCTATCCATTCGCAATAACGCCAATCCAGGTGACGTGGTCAAGATTGGTGACGTCGTAGAAGCGATGGTGCTCGAAATGGAGGACGCGGAAGGTCGGTTGATTCTTTCCAAGAAACGGGCGCAGTACGAACGGGCATGGGGCACCATCGAGGGAATCATGCACGAGAAGGGGACCGTCAAGGGTCCCGTTATCGAAGTTGTCAAAGGTGGGTTGATTGTTGACATCGGGCTGCGTGGGTTCCTCCCGGCCTCTCTTGTCGAATTGCGCCGGGTGCGTGATTTGCAGCCATACGTCGGCGAAGAGATCGAGGCGAAAGTCATCGAGCTCGACAAGAACCGAAACAACGTCGTGTTGTCGCGTCGCGCTTATCTAGAAGATGAGCAGGCCGAACAACGCCATGCATTTCTCGGAGACCTCGCAGAAGGCGACATCCGTGAAGGTGTGGTTTCTTCGGTCGTCAACTTTGGGGCTTTCGTCGACCTGGGCGGTATGGACGGCCTTGTCCACGTTTCCGAGCTTTCCTGGCAACACGTCACCCATCCGTCTGAGGTAGTGACTGTGGGCGACAAGGTCCAGATCAAGGTACTCGAGGTTGATCGCGATCGGGAGCGGATTTCGCTCTCCATTCGACAGACGCGTGAGGATCCCTGGGCCACCTTTGCGGAGGCCTACGGCGTCGGATCGATTCTCGACGGCAAGGTGACCAAGACGGTTCCGTTCGGAGCGTTCGTTTCCGTCACAGACGGAGTCGAAGGGCTCGTCCACGTCTCCGAAATCGCCCTCCATCACGTCGAGAGCCCGGAACTCGAACTCTCCATGGATCAGCCCGTCAAGGTCAAGATCACAGAAATCGACGCCGAACGTCGCCGGATTTCGCTTTCCATCAAGCAAGCGATGCCGGAGTGGCAGGACCGGCAGCAAGCTCAACCGCAGGCGCCTTCCAGACCGCAGAAGAAGCGTCCGGAGCGCAGTAAGGACTACACGTCCGAAAGTGAGGAAACAACCGAGCGGTCTCCTCATTTCACGGCTGATGCGTCGCTAGAGGCCATCCTTCAGGAACTGAAGGAAAAGGGTATCGGCAACTAAGCCAATAAAGACTTTTAGTTCGACCACTCATCGTCCGATGTAACTCCAACGCGGGCAGATCCCGCCCCCGTGCAACACGGGTTCAGGTCAAACAAGGAGTTCGACGTTGGGAAAGCGCATCGCCGTAGTGGCCGTCGCCATAGTGCTTGCGGCGGTCGCCGGATTTTCAGTCTGGCGGTATCTCGCCTCAGTTGATCAAGCAGCACAGGACAAGTTCACGCTCGTTGACGTTTACCGCGCGACAGAAGATCTGCCTGCCGGAATCTCAGGCGACGACGTCATCGCAAACGGTCTCTTCGTAAAGAGCTCTGAGAATCGTGACTTCCTTCCTGGTGGAGACAACCCGGTTGCCATCGCATCCGAGCCGGACCTCCGGGTTGTGCTCGAAAACCGTATCGCGATTGGTCCTATTGCGGCGAACGAGATTCTGACCTCGCTTCAGTGGGAAGACGCATCGGATGTCACCGCCAGCGAACCGCTCAGCGAACGTATTCCTCGAGGTAGGCAAGCAATGTCTCTTCAGGTCACTTCCGAAGCCGCTGTTGGTGGGTTTCCTCGACCAGGAGATCGGATCAACATTCTCGTGAACATCGGCAGCGCAGGTATCGAGTTCGACGCCATCGACGTCGACGCAACCCGTGAAGAAGTCCTGGCGCTCGTTGAAGCGGCCGAGCAGAGCCTCGAGACGCGATTCGTTCTCCAGGGCCTCGAAGTTCTGGCAGTCGGCGAGCAGATCGTCACTGGTGACGACGACGCCGATCATGTAGTTCTGACCAGCAACGAGGCAGGCGTCGATCAGAACGGCCAACCGTTGAGCACGGTCACCCAATTTGGGCTTGTCACGGTGGCCGTCACGGCCGATGAGGCCGAACGGCTCGTGTACGCCACCCTCAACGGCGACACCTATTTCACGCTCGTTCCGGACGATTTCACACCGGTCGCAACCACAGGTATCACAAGGGAGAATCTCTTTGAGTAATCGATTCGCTTCGGAAGGCGTAGCCATCGTTGACGGCGACGAGGGCTTCCTTGCCGAATCAAAGCAACTGTTTGAGGGAGACGTCTTCGCAACAACCTCCGCCCAGGAGGCTGTAGATCTCGCGAGCCGTTCCGAGGTCGAAGTGATCTTCTGGGGTCCGTCGTTCGCAACCTCGCCAGGCTTGCTCAGCATCGAGACCTATGACATCAATCCCGATGTGGTCATGGTGCTCGTCGCACCCGTCGACATTGACAACGACGTCTTGCGTCGTGCGATCCGGACGGGATTTCGAGACATCGTCGAAGAACCTTTGAAGCCGGATGCGGTTTCGTCTGCTCTCGATCAGGCATCGCGCCTGATGAAACACAGGGCGAGCGCAACGCCATCGGCCACGGCACCACCCGAGAGGATCACCCGGCGCGACGGAAAACTGATCACGGTCATGGCCGCCAAGGGTGGAAGTGGCAAGACAGTCGTCGCAACCAACGTTGCCACGTTACTGGCGCGATGGAGTGAGCCGGGAACCGTTGCCATGGTTGACGCCAATCTCCAGTTCGGTGACGTCGCGCTCGTGCTGCAGGTCGATCCCAAGCAAACGATCGTCAATGCTGCCAAGGAAGGCGAAGGCCTCGACGCCGCGTTCCTCGCAACGGTGTTGACGGACCACCCAAGTGGCCTGAAGATCATGGCGGCTCCTCTCGAACCCGCATTCGCAGATGAGGTACCG
Organism: Acidimicrobiia bacterium; assembly: GCA_013043085.1. Lineage (GTDB taxonomy): Bacteria > Actinomycetota > Acidimicrobiia > Spongiisociales > SHLN01 > JABDOU01. The sequence continues at coordinate 179 of JABDOU010000392.1, read as the reverse complement.
ACACCGACGCTGACCCACATTCTTGATCTCATGAAAGGGATGTTCGATTATGTCGTCGTCGATACGGCACCCGCCCTCGATGATCGCCTGCTGGCCGTACTCGAACGATCGGAACAAGTGTTGTTTGTCGTCGACATGGATCTGCCGAGCATCAAGAACGCAAAGCTGGCGCTAGAGAC
>JABDOU010000374.1 GCA_013043085.1 Acidimicrobiia bacterium | reverse complement strand
TCCAGTCGAGCCTTTCCCTCAGCAGTTTTGAGGTCTATGACGACACCGCGCTTACCAGTGTTCAACGAACTGAAATACAGCGAGCGACTACCGATGAACGGCCCGATTCCCCTGGATGGATCACCCTCGGGGGGCTCTACTTTGATGACGTCGGCGCCCAGTTGCGCCAGAGCTTGGGCGGCAAATGGACCCGCGAGAATGCGGGAAAGATCGATGACGACAACACCTTCAAGCATCACGAGGCTGCTGCGCCGAGGACGGGGGATACTTCATGGCATTCGTCTGGGATCGCTCATTCGAGAATGCGGCGGGCGGCCTTGACCACGGCCTCATCGACCATATTGCCGCGAGCGTCTTTGAACGTTCCCTGACCGGCAGCCAGAGCCTGATCGTATTCTTCGAGCACATGGACCGCCCAGGCGACTTCGGCGGCCGTCGGCGCCAGAGCGTCGTTGAAGACCTCTACCTGGCGGGGATGAATTGCCGGACGGCTTCGGTATCCCATCCCGTAGAGCCGTCTCGTCTCGGCCTCCAACTTCTCGAGATCGTCGAAATCCGGATTTACCGGCCCCAGAGGGGGTTCGATACCTGCCGCGGCCGACGCCACGACCAACTGGAGCTGGAGCGTCGGCCATGCGTCTGAGTCCGGGGAGACACCGAGCGCCGCACCAAGATCGATCGATCCGAGCATGAGTTGACGGACCCGGGGAGCCGAGGCGATGGCAAAGACATTGAGCAGCGCCAACGGCGTCTCGACAATCGGGAGCAGCTCAATCGAACCTGACTCCAAGCCGTCGGCCTCTTCGAACGGTTCCAGGGCTTCCGCGATCAGCTGGACAGTCACACCATCGTTGACTTTCGGGAGCATGAGGCCCCGCAGCGGTCGGCGCAAAACGGCGGCAAGGTCCGATAGGCCCGCCGGCCCCGGGTTGATCCTGACCCAAATCTCCGGCCCGTCCCCGGTTTGGGCGGCTATCCATCGAGATGCGTTCGTCCTTGCATCTGCCTTGCTGTCGGGAGCCACCGCATCCTCGAGGTCGACGATGACAGCGTCGGCTCCTCGGGTACCTGCCCGTGCGAGCATGTCGTCGCGATCTCCGGGTACGAACAAGTACGAGCGAGGAAGCACGTCAATCCCGATGACGTTGGATGAACGCCGTGTACTCGTCGAGAGATGTGTTGACGGCTTCTGGCTCATCTTGTCTCAAGGAAAAAATCACGGTTTCGAAGCCCAACTCTCTCAAGAGGTCGATGAATTCGTCTTTGGGGCGCGCTCCGAATACGCCAAGGCCGATCGAGTCAGGGTCCCGTCCCGATGCTTCAGACTGCTTTCGCAGTTCTGCCACTTTGGTCGCCAGATCGGTTCGACTCGGAATCGGCATCCAAGTGTCACAGAATTCAATGATGTCCGCGAATGTCCTGGGTCCGCCTGCGCTTCCGAGGCTGATCGGAGGGTGAGGCCTCTGCAATGGCTTCGGCCAGGCCCACGTCGGCTCGAGTTCGAGAAGTTCTCCCTTGAAGATTGCGACATCGGCGGTCCAGAGTTCCTTCATCATCAGCACCTTTTCGCGAAGGAGTGCCCGCCGATCGCCATACCGCACGCCATGTTGCGCCATCTCCTCCTTGTTCCAACCGTATCCGATTCCGAACTCGAATCGTCCACCCGACAGAACATCAATCGACGCGACTTGTTTCGCCAGCCAGATCGGGTCGCGCTGCGCAACGAGGCTGATGCCGGCGCCCAGGCGCAAGGTGGTCGTTGACGCCGCTGCAGCGGTGAGAGCTACGAATTGGTCGAAGGTTTCCGCATAGTATTTCGGCAGCGGCGGCGCCCCTTCCCGACCGCCCCACGGCGTGGCTCGCGAGGTCGGAATGTGGCTGTGCTCGGGAAACCACAATGACGCAAAACCTCGATCCTCAACGTCTTTGGCGAGGTCGTCGGGCCGGATGATCGCGGCTGTTGGAAACACGGAAACGCCGAAGTTCATCAGGCCATTCTCGTAGATTGGCCAGGTTCTCCCAAGCGGTCACCAATAGTCTCACGGGATGCAGCCGAACATCCTCCTCATTCAGGCCGATCAGCTGGCTCCACAGTTTTTGCCTGCGTACGGACATGACGTCGTCAAGGCCCCGAACCTGGACGCGATGGCCGAGCGGGGGATGGTGTTCGACGCTGCATACTGCAACAGCCCGTTGTGTGCACCCTCACGCTTTTCGATGATGACGGGGAGACTCCCTTCGCGGATCGATGCATGGGACAACGCCAGCCAGCTGAGTTCGGAGATTCCGACATTCGCTCACTATCTCGGTGATCTCGGATACCGAACTGCATTGGCGGGCAAGATGCACTTCATCGGGCCCGACCAACTCCACGGCTTCGACGAACGTCTCACGACCGATGTCTACCCGTCAGATTTCACATGGACACCGGACTGGGACGATCCGACGCGGTTGCTCGACTGGTATCACAACATGGATGTCGTGCGCGCCTCGGGGGCCTGCTACCGGTGCTCGAACCTCGAGTTTGACGAGGAAGTGGCTTTCACGGCCAATCGTTGGCTGTACGACACCGCCAAGATGGCGGTCAGCGAGCCCTGGATGATGACCGTTTCCTTCATCCAACCCCATGATCCGTATCTCGCAAGGCCTGAATACCTTGCGAGATATCAGCATTCGGATATCGATCTGCCGGCGCTGTCGAGAGATGATGTTGTCGATGATCCGCATTCGGCTCGATTGCGTGCTTCGTATCGGAATGACGAGAGGCCGGTCACCGACGAAGAGACCCTTGTCGCTCGTCATAGC
>JABDOU010000353.1 GCA_013043085.1 Acidimicrobiia bacterium | reverse complement strand
TCAATCGAGTCAGGATCAAGCTCGATCCATTGATCGATGAGAGTGCTGGCATCGGCGAAGTCGTGGAGCGAGAAGGCCGCTCTGGCTTCAAGGGATAGTGCCTCGACATCTTCGGAATAGAGCGTGCGAGCCTCGGAAAAGGCCTGTCTGGCCATCTCGAACGAGGCGATGTCTCCGGTGAGGTCAGCCCTGGCCAGGTACAGGCGGCCCATGGTTCGATGGTCGAGGGGATCGCGACTGGTTGTCGTTTTCTCCTCGTACACCCCGATCAAGCGATCCAGATCGGGTCGATCGTCGACCGGTGCGCCAGCAGGTGCTTGAAGCGCCTGCCCGGAGGCTGGAACGTCGGTGCGGTTGAAACCGAGATAGCCGGCTACCACCACCAACACAGCACCGGTCAGGAGAGCAAGGGTTCTCCAGATATCGAAACTCGACGTAGAACGCGAGGAAGGTGGCGGCGAACCACCGCCACCTTCCTCTCCACCCGTTCTGCTAGTTCGCAACGGTGAACGTTGCCGATATCTCTGCTTTGGTGCCATCACGGAAGTTTGCCACCGCCGTAACGGTGTGTTCGCCGTTGGACACCTCGCTCGAGTCCCATGGCCGGGTCGCAACGTCGGTTGCTCCTGCAATCATGTCGTACGGAGCTCTGTACTCGGTGTGCCGCAGCTTTCCGTCGATGAGGAAGTCAACCGTCTTGACGTCATCCATGTCTTCGGGGAAGAGAGGATCGACCCACACGAACACCTTGCCGGAAACGGAGTTCCCCTCGAGGTCCGATCCCGCCGAGCGATCGGCGTTGCTTCCGACCTGGAGGGTTGGTCCCTCAGGCGGGGCTTCGGCCTTTTCAACGGTGAAACTCACCTTGGCTATCGGGTAACCGGCGACCGTGAAGTCGGCGCCGGAGAACATTGCATCGTCGAGTATGCCGCCGGAGCCAACCGCATTGAAACCGGGGTGAGCGCTCACGACTCCATCTTCGGCGTCTCCCGTATCGGGGGCCGCTTGTCCGAAGAACGCGGTATTAGCCGGTAGTTCATCGTTTACCTCAGTGCCCGCGTCCCGAACGTCAGCACCCACCACGAAGAAATCGACAGCCACGACGGCGCCGCTTTCGTCAAAGATCGGGTGAGCGACTGGATCGCCGTTCGCCACGAATGCGTCGTTGCTCGGAATCACCATCGATGCCATGCTGAGATACCTGTCCGCCGGGTCCGCGGCGTCGAGAGTAAACGTGTGCATGAGCACATCGTTTGGTGCGATTGGCCCGTTCGGTCCCGGCAGGGTGGCGTCGGTCGAGCCGGCTTCAGCACTCTGGAACGTGTCCGAAAGCGGACCGGTGTTGCCGTCCTCGGCCAACCTCTCGAGTTCTGCGGATGCCGCCTCGCCCAGGTTGTAGAGGTCAAATGACCCGTCATGAAAGCCCACCCAGACCGGCGTCAAGAAGTTGCCAGACATGGGCGCCAGGTTCTCGATCTTCACCGTGACGTCGTAAAGATCCTCATCCGGAGCTTCTGTCGGCGGGAGCAGCACGGCGTCAATCACATGGATCACGCCGTTGCTGGCCATGATGTCAACGGTGGTCACGGTTGCAACACCGTTGATCACGACCTGCCCATCAACCACTTCGATGGTGATGTCGTCACCGTTCGCCATGGTGGCCGAATCCAGCGTCACCACGACGTCTGATGTCACTGCGGCGCCACTGATGACGTGGTACAGCAGGATGTCGGCAAGAGTGTCCGGGTCTGCCAGCAAGGCGTTTATGGTGTCGGTCCCGAGGGCGGCGAAGGCCGCGTCGGTTGGCGCGAGGACCGTGAACGGTCCGGCTCCCCGCAACGTGTCTTCGAGCCCTGCGGCCTGGACGGCGGTGACCAGGGTGTCGAATGTGCCCGCTGCGATAGCCGTGTCGACGATATCGTCCAATTCCGGCTCCGCCTCATGGGGCTCGCCCAGATACGGGAACGTGCTCAATAGGTCGTCGTGGGGTCCTATGTCGTCTGTGTTGATGGCGCCATCGGCGTCACGATCTTCGAAGAGCCCTAGCGGGTCTCCACCTGTGACGATCCTGAGCTCGATGTCGATCACATCATCTGTCAAGGTGCGGCCGTTGAGCGGACCGACAGCTTCCGTTGAGGTGTCGTAGGTGAGGACATCCGGCAGCAGTACGCCCGCAAGGGCAGCGGCTTGTTCATCCGCATAAGCGCCCTCGGAATCCAGGCTGGAGTACGTCTGAAGTGCCGTGACCACCGCATCGGTGAAGTTCGCAACATCGTCCTTCGGCTCGGAGGCATTGAAAATGTTCTTGTTCTCCGAAGGAGCCTGAACGAGGGGTCCAGAGCTGTTCACGACGGTGTTGATGGCCGGCCGTCCCATGCGATCGATCTGGGTGCCGTCGAGTGTGGTCGCTCCCCACACTCCGATATTCTCGCCGAGGGCGGCATCCGGGAGTTCGATCACAATGGCGTTCGTGTTGAAATCAGCAAATGGATCGGTGGCGTTCCCGTCGCCGAGTCCACGTCCTCCTTCGTCGCCTTCGACCGTGCCGCGGAATCCGCCGAGGTCAAAGAAGAATGGATCGGAGCGAAGACCGGTAAACAGTTGGCCGCCACCGTCGATTGGGATGGTGCTGTTCGTGTTACCACTTGCCACCAGAGTTTCTGCACCATCGGTCGTCCAGTACATCGAAACTGTCTGACCACCTTCACCGCCATCGAACGTGAAGCGGGCGATCTTGTCTGCGACTGCGTCGCCGTCGGTATCAACGTTGATGTAATAGTCGGCAGAGGTGGAATAGAGAACAGAGGACAGGGCACCGGCTGCCGGATTGGTGGTCATCACCAGCACGGTGTTGCTGTCGTCTTCGCCTTCAAACGCAAAGATGTCGTTGATGTCGAGAGCGCCGTCTCCACCCGGCGAGGTGAGGCCTGGAGCGTCGAGGTGGTCGGCTCCGAAACCAATAGTTGGGGCTGCCGTTACTGCAATGAGAAGGGCAGCAACTGCTACCGCAATCCATCGCCGGTCATACTTCTGCTGCAATGTGCCTCCTAAGGCGGGTGTGTGTAGTTATTCGTTCGATCACGCTGCGCGGTTTCAGGAAATAATTTCCACACGAGAACCTGGCTACGAACCGGGTTGGCTGTCCCACCAGCGCAGAACCCTCAAGGAGCGCAAGGTGTTCCATCTCCCGGCTACCCGTCCTGGCTCGAGGGGGAAAAACGTGGCGCCGCTGTACTGGCTGCCCTTGGGCCACCGACCATCGCTTCTTCTTCGATCGACCACAATGTCGATTGCATCCCGGGCGCGCTTATCCGGCCGCACGTCGGCATCCTGCAGATGATCGAGACCTCTCAGAATGTCGTAGTGCCAGCGAGGAGGAAACCAGAACCTGGTCCAGGCTTCGTTGATCGGAGCCCCGGTGCGATGGGATCGATACATCCGGTGATCGAGGAGGAACTCGTGGCCTGCTTCCAGCGCATTGTCGGCATCGTCGCGACCCGTGGCCCGTTTCCACAACAGCAACCCTTCGAGCACCGAGATGGTCGTGTGAAAGGACGAGTGGGTTGCGCCTCTTTTGTCCTCGCAGTTCCAACCGCCATCGCCCATCCGCTCGTTGATCAACAAGTCCGCGATGGAATCGGTTCGCTGGCCCAAAACGCCGAAGTAGGAGAAGATCGACAGCAGCATGCCGTTTACGCAGCGCTCGGCCCAACCACGTTTCGTGTAGCTGTCGAAATACGAGATCCCACCTTCGACCCAATCCGCCCGGTCGAGCAGAACATTGCAGGCAAGGTGAGCCTGCGGATGATCCGACGGCAGGCCGAGTCGGCGTAGCAGCATCATCGTGTATGTGGTGCTCGTCCACTTCGGTGTATACAGGCCGCCTGCCCAGGTCCCTTCGGGGTCCTGGCGTTCGAGGAGATCTCGCCCCCAACCATCTTGGGAAACGTGCATACGCGACCCGTGCCAGATTGGCTCGGGAAGGTCGGCAAGATCCCGTTCGGCCTGCCATCGGATGGCGGGATCTCCTTCCAACAACCATTGAAGAGTCGCATCCATGAGCTCATCATGGCCGAGATCCCCGTTGTATTCCACGGCCGGATGGCCCGTCCTGATGAGCCATGCATCGGGTTTAACCTGACCACATGGATACATCCGACCAACGGGTCACAATCCCTGAAGAAGCTCCCGCCGAAGTTCTTGCCTTCAACGATGAAATTGCCAAGACGCTGAGTGAACTGCCTGCCATTTGGGATGTTGGCGCCCCCCTCGCGCGCAAAGCCCGGGAAGAAGGCAAGGGAGTATTCGGGGAGATGGTCCGGTCCGACCGGGCGGAGACGATCACTATCGAAGGGCCGGGTGGCAACCAGGATCTACGGATCATTCGACCCGAAAACCCGAGAGGGGTTTACCTGCACCTCCACGGCGGCGGCTGGGTGCTGGGCGCCAACCATCATGCCGATATCCGCAACGAATGGCTGGCCGACGCGACCGGCTTGACTGTCGTTGCCGCCCAATATCGGCTGGCGCCGGAATTCCCGTATCCGGCCGCACCCGACGACTGCGAACACGCAGCGCTCTGGCTGGTGGACAATGCCATGGCAGAGTTCGGGACAGACGTGTTGGCCATCGGAGGTGAGTCGGCAGGTGCGCACCTCTCACTCGTAACCATGCTGCGCGCTCGTGACAGATTGGGCGATTGTCCATTCTCGGCAGCCGCCTTGATATACGGCATGTACGACCTCGGGCGTCTCCCAAGTGTCAGAGCATTCGGAGATCAGCCTCTCATACTCAACGATCCGGTGACCACCTGGTTCGTCGATCAGTTTGTGGGCGATCGCGATCTCACAGATCCCGACATCTCGCCACTCTTCGCAGATCTGTCCAACCTTCCACCTGCGTTGTTTTCGATTGGGACCATGGATCCATTGCTGGACGACTCGTTACACGGCTATCAGCGATACGTTGCTGCGGGCAACGAGGCGCGCCTCGACGTGTGGCCAGGCGCTATCCATGCCTTCGACTACTTCGACAACGACTACGGCCGGATGTGCCGGACGTCGATTCACCAATTCCTCAACGAGCACCTCGACCGCGCAAGTGCATGACGATCGCCAGGCGGCACAGCATGCGGTGTCATCGTCACACCCATCTATTTCCTCATGCCACGAATCGATTGAATCTCGGGCGCTCTCCCAGGCACAAGCACACTGTGTGGGGCGGGCTTCGAGCCCTCTAGTGTCCGGAGCATGCCGGCGGAACAATTCGTACTCGCCATCGACCTTGGAACATCGGGTCCGAAGGTCGGACTCGTGTCAACGTCGGGAACCGTGGCGGCGTGGAGCTTCGAACCGTCGCCATTGATTCGTCTTCCAGACGGAGGAGTCGAACAGGATCCGGATGATTGGTGGCGAGCAGTGAGGGCCGCAACCGAACGGGTTGTCGACCAGGGAATGGTGGCTTCCCAAGATATTGTCGCTGTGGGAGTCACATCGCAGTGGTCGGGAACAGTCCCGGTGGCAGGATCCCGTCACATCGGTAATGCCCTGATATGGATGGACTCGCGAGGCTCTGCAGAGATCGCACGCGTCAACGGCGGACCGGTGTCAATCGCCGGATATGCCGTCCCAAAACTGATCAGATGGATTCGTCGGAGCGGTGGAGCCCCGGGCCATTCGGGCAAGGATCCTGTCGCCCACATCCTCTACCTCAAGCACCATCAGCCGGACGTCTACGAGGCGGCGACGGTTTTCCTGGAACCGAAGGATTACCTGAACCTGCGGCTGACCGGTGTAGCAGCCGCCGGCTACGACTCGATCACGCTGCACTGGGTGACCGACAACCGGGACCTCGGTCGGGTGCGCTACGACCCGGATCTCATCCGGCTAACTGGCCTCGATCTTGCGAAGCTGCCGGCGCTGCGACCGCCTGACGATGTGCTCGCCCCGCTGTCGGCTGAGGCGGCCGCCGAGCTCGGGCTGCTTGCAGGGATTCCCGTCATGATGGGAACGCCGGACACGCATTCAGCCGGCATTGGTGCCGGAGCGATTCGTGACTTCCAGGGCCATCTATATCTTGGCACCTCGTCGTGGATCAGCTGTCATGTGCCGTTCAAGAAGACCGATGTATTGCATGGGATCGCGGCTCTGCCGGCCGCCATCCCGGGACGGTATTTCGCCGCCAACGAACAGGAAAACGCCGGATCTTGTTTGACCTATCTGGTTGACAATCTCGGAATGCAGGGAGACCCGGCTGCCGACACCGCGTACCAGGGTCTCGACCGGGTGGCCGAGCGCGTCCCGGCGGGCGCCAATGGCGTTATCTTCACTCCCTGGCTCAACGGCGAACGCAGCCCGGTGGATGACCATTATCTGCGTGCCGGGTTCTTCAACCAATCTCTCGCAACCACCGACGCCGACCTGATCCGGGCCGTTTTTGAAGGCGTAGCGTTCAATGCTCGCTGGCTCCTCGGCTACGTCGAAAAATTCACCGGCCACCCGATGTCTGACCTGCGGGCGGTGGGAGGCGGAGCGAACTCAGCCGCGTGGTGTCAAATCCATGCCGACGTGCTGGATCGCACAATTCTGCAGGTGAAGGACCCGATCCTTGCCGGACTGCGCGGCGTCGCGTTCCTGGCCGCAGCCAAGCTTGGCAGCCTGGAATACGACGATATCCCCGGGCTGGTCGAAATCGCGGACACGTACCAGCCGAATCCGGAGCATCGGCGGTTGTACGACGATCTGTACCGGGAGTTTCGCCAGCTGCACAAGGCCAACCGCAAGATTCACGTCCGGCTCAATCGGGTCGAGTAAGCGAGGAACCATGGATCTCCAGAAACTGCTGTCAGGGCCGCTGACCCGTCTCAACCCCCGTTTGGCCGAGTGGGCCTACTCGATCCTGCGTCGGATCCCGCAGGTTCGTCGCCGATTGGAGACGGAGTTCGATGGCCTCGTGTCCACCCTCGAAGAGGCGGTCAAACCGTACCGTCACAACGTCCCTTCGTACCACCGCCTTCCGCACGAGGGAGTGGACCGCAGAGAGGTTCTTCAGCAATTGGCAGACCTGGCCGCCCGGGAGCAATCGCCGTGGAAGGACGGCTTTGTCTCCGGGGCCGTCTACCACGGTGATGATGAACACATCGACTTCCTTGGTAAGGCGGTCGATCTGCATTCGCAGGCCAATCCGCTCCATGCAGATCTGTGGCCGTCCGCCACCAAGTTCGAGGCGGAAATCGTCGCCATGACCGCCTCTTTGCTTGGAGGCAGTCGGGCTGATGATGAGATTGTCGGAACCGTCACCTCCGGTGGAACGGAATCGATCCTGCTCGCGATGAAGGCCTATCGTGATCAGGCGTCCCGTCATGGGACGAAGCATCCTGAAATCGTTGCCCCTGTGACTGCACATGTCGCATTCGACAAGGCGGCTCATTATTTCGGGATGCAGCTGGTACGGATCCCGGTGGATGAGAGCTTTCGGGCCGACGTGCCGGCTGCAACCGCCGCCATCGGCCGCAACACCGTGGTCGTAGTGGGATCAGCCCCGGCGTTTCCGCATGGCACCATCGACCCCATCGAAGAGCTGTCGTCGCTGGCTGCCGACAGGGGGGTGGGCTTCCACACCGATGCTTGCCTGGGCGGGTTCGTGTTGCCATGGGCAGAGCGATTGGGCCGCCCGGTGCCTGCGTTCGATTTCCGTTTGCCAGGAGTTACATCGATGTCGGCCGACACCCACAAATACGGCTACGCCAGCAAGGGCACCTCGGTGGTGTTGTACCGGGGTAGGGAGTTGCGCCGACACCAGTACTTCACAGCTGCCGACTGGCCCGGAGGGTTGTACATCTCACCGACGGTTGCGGGGAGCCGTCCGGGATCGCTGAGTGCTGCCTGCTGGGCAGCCATGGTCTCGATTGGCGAGGATGGATATCTCGACGCCACAGCACGGATCCTTGATACGGCTGCCAGCATCCGGTCAGGGATCGAAAACATGACCGAGCTCAGCATCCTGGGTGATCCTTTGTTCGTGATCGCTTTCGGCTCCGAGACGCTCGACATCTATCAGGTATTGGCGAGGATGAACGAGCGCGGCTGGAGTCTTACCGGGCTGCACCGCCCGCCCGCCCTCCATCTGGCAGTCACACTCCGCCATACCGCCGAAGGCGTCGCGAAGCGGTTCCTCTCTGATCTGAAGGCGGCCGTCGCTGACGTGAAGGCCCACCCGGGCCGGGCGGGGGGCGTCGCCCCGGTGTATGGAATGGCTGCCACGGTGCCGGCGCGCACAGTCGTGGAGGAGCTCCTCGAGCGCTATGTCGATCTGCTCTATGAAGTGTGACAGGGTTTGATTCGAAAGGGTTGATCCGGTGAATCTTGTGCAGAATGCGGCCGTGACTGGTCGGCATAATGCTCCTTCGCTCAACACTGCAGCGCTCAGGGCCACATGAAAGGAGGCGCCGAAGCGCCTCCCTTCACGTCTGTTCTTGGCCCGCTATGCGCAGTGGGCTCCGACGGCGCCGACCAGCGCCTTCGCACCTCCGGCGTAGTTGCCGTGGGTCGCGTTCCCTGCCTTCTTGGCAGGCCCAATGAGCTGGCCCATGCTGGCTCCACAAGCTTGCTGAATGGCGAGCCCGTTGCCAACACCCTGCGCCCTGGGCGATGCTGCAAATGCTGCGGTTGGCAAGGCCAAGGCAAGTGCGGCCGCTGTCAGAAGCGCTATAAGACGTCGTTTCATCTTCTTCCTTTCGTAGGTGTAGTGCTGTGCGCGGGCATTCAACCACATAGAGTGTTATTAAGCCAAGTGCAGCTCCGGCTTCTCGTACCACGGCGACATCAGCTGATCGTGTGATCTACCTGCTGGGATGGATTGCGCGGCGAAAAAGCGGCTGGCAGGCTACGTTTGATGAGTCTTGCCACTGCAAGAATGTCGGCATCAGACCACCTAACACCGGAGTTCGTATGCGGGTCATAGTCACCGGCGGGGCAGCTGGTATCGGTGCTCGGATCGTCAATGCCTTTCAATCGAACGGCTCGGAGGTTGGAGTTGTCGACCTGGAGGAGGCACCGCACGCGCAGGTGGGCGTCACGGCGGACGCTCGAGACCACGAGACGTTCGACCTGGCAATCGGCGAGCTCATCGATCGGCTCGGCGGTGTCGACGTGTTTGTCAACAACCTTGGCGTCTCGGGGAAGATTGGTGGCATGGATTCTGTGGACCCGGGTGCCATGCGCACAACACTCGATGTCAATGTCATAGCGGCGACCGTCGCTGCCGGGAGGTGTGTGCGTCACATGGTTCGGGGCTCATCGATCATCAACATCGTGTCAACTGCGGGGATCTTCGGGTACCCGAATCGAACGCCCTATGTTGCGAGCAAGTGGGCCCTGGTCGGTCTGACGAAAACGTGGGCCATGGAACTGGGTGAGCGTGGCATCAAGGTGAACGCGATCTGCCCGGGAACCGTCGACGGCCCACGGATGGATCGGGTGATATCCGCCGAGGCGGCCGTCACAGGTCGGACGGAATCTTCTATTCGGGATGCCTATCTCAACCAAACCTCGATGCACACATTCATAACGGGCGACGAGATCGGAGACCTGGCGGTGTTTCTCGCCAACGCTCCACACATCAGCGGTCAAATCATCAGCGTCGACGGCCACGCCGAGACGTTGCGGACTTCTTGAGTCTGCGGGGGCGAAGCATCCAGGCCAGAGAGATGGTTTACGTGTTGTCCTCGTGAGCGGCCGGGTAGCGATGTCCGTGAGCCGGCATGTCGAGGGTGCCGAGGTTTACGACCACCTTGCAGCCCGGATCGCCCACGGCAATTCTTTCCTCCAACACGACCGTGGAATCACCTGCGTTGCGGGCAGCGATTCCTCCGAACACGCTCGAGGTCATGCGACAGAGCGCGGGAGATTTCCGCACAGCCGGTCCGAAAGGACACGCTGTGTTGCCAAGAACGATCCGCTCGTCCGTCGCCTCGATTACGAAGAATCCGCCGTCGATCGCATGCTTGAGCCGAACGTAACAATCCGCCATTTGGTTCGGCGTCATTCGTCCCACAATCGACTTTGCCTCTCGGTACTCGTCCTCCATCTGGCCACCGACACTGGTGCCGACCTGCGCTACTACGTGTTCGGCCGCCTCGGGCCCGTGGCGCCACTCGAGTTCTTGAGACAGCTGCACGACCAGAGCCCGAAGGAACGGTTCTTTACTGAAACCGTCGGGGCCGGCTTCGTCATGGCTGGGGAGAACGTCGACCAACGTTCGAGGGGGCTCGATGTCAGCCTCTTCTTTGCGTTCAATAGGCAGCTCGGCCTCGACTTTGGCGCCGCCACCCTCGCGGGCTGCAATGGCGAGTCGTTCTGTGAGCACCGTTGCAATTGCGAGTCCTCGACCCTGTTGGGCCGTGGGCGATGGCATGTCGACCGAGGCGAGTTGAAATTGAGGCCCCATGTCCCACACGGTCAGCAGCGGATGATGAGTCGCCCAGTCGACCGCAACCCAGATGTCGCCCCCAGCGTGCAACATCGCATTTCCAACGAGCTCCGAGAAGGTCAGAACTGCGCCGTCGACGTCTGATCCTGGCGCTGCGTGCCGCGAGAGATAGTCGGCGAATTCGTGTCGAAGCTCGGTAAGCGAATCCGGATTCGACCCATCGAGGTACCAGTTCATGCCACGATCGGTTCTGCGTCGCAGAGCGTTTGCGGCCGGTGATGCAGTGAGCAGAGACGGGAGACTGAGCCGGAGTGAGAATGACTTGTCACGATAGAAAACCTGGGCAGACAACGTAATGCATTGTGATGATATGTGCGATACGACGATTCCGGGGTGACCGCACGGTGATATCAGACGCCCTGTTCCTGCATCGTAGACGCGGGGGCCAACTCTTTCGATCCTTCGTCGGTTCGCGAGCTCCGCCCTCCCTCTTCTTCCGGGATTCCGTCTGCGTCATAGGCTTCTTCATCATCTTCTTCTCCGCCCACCTCGATGAGGTCACTCTCGAGGGCCGGATGCTTGATAGCGATCAATCCTTTGATGGTCTGGTGGAGCATGAGGATCACGCTGACGAGTACGCCGCCGAGAACCGCAGATGCTGCCATCACCGAGTAATACACGACGTTGTAATACCTGAGGAGTTCTTCTGATTCTTCGAGGGGAAGCCCGATGAACAACAGGATGGCGATTGAGATTACGATCATGACAGTTGTGAGGGTTGAGATCTGCGCGACACGTTGGAAGTGCATCTCGCTGAATTTCCACTTTGCGGAGAAGGTCAATCCGATGAGCGTCAGCATGAGGGCCAACACGGTGACGCCGGCCGCGAGAATCGATGAGGCAAGAAACCGCACGGTCGGCAATGTGCCTTGCAGGAGGCGTAGTCCCTCGAATGAACCGACCTGGCCAACTGCAGCTGCTCCGGCAAAAAGCATGATGGTTGCGAAGGCTCCGCCGAGTAATGCCCATCGCAGATCCACTACCCGAATGGAGCGATGTGAAGTAGACGTACCGGTCTGTCGAGTGAAATTCATGGTCAGCAGGTACCCGATCGATTGATATCCAAACCAGGTTTCTCTAGCACCATCCCCTCGCGTAGGCCGGACGTTGGGACCGATGGAAACCGAGGGCTAGTGCGGAGCAAGGCGACGGCTCGTGAGGTGCCATGCCACGGCGAAGGTGCCGGCGATCCCTGTGAGGAGCGCGAGCAGCGTTCTGGTGTCGATACCCGCTCCACGAAACATGACATCTCGCAACGAATCGATCGCGTGCGTCGCCGGTAGTCCCCAGCTGACCGCCCGCACCCCCGGCTGAAGCCGATCGATGCTGATGAAGAATCCGCTGAAGAAGAGACTCAATAGAAGGATGATCATCGCGATGTTTACAGCCTGGATATCGCTGCCGACGGCGGCCGAGATGACGAAGCCGATGCCGAGTGACACCACGAGGAGCATGACGAGCACAGCCGCATACGCCGCAAGCGATCCTTCGAACGGAATCCGAAGTCCCCAAAACATGAGTGCCGACAGAGAAGCACCGATGACGATCGAAACCAGGAAGAACCCGATGTACTTTCCTATGAGGACTTCGATGGGACGGATCGGCGATACGGTGAAGAGTTCAGGCGTACCGAGTGCACGCTCTCGCACGAACGAGAGGGCTGCGAACGTGATAGCAAGGTGTTGCAGAAGAAGCACCATGGCGCCTGGCGCGTAAAAGTCGGTGATCGCAAGTGGAGGGGCATCGGTCACGGTGGTACTGGATTCAAATGGGCTGACCAATACCTGCGCAGGAATCGAGCGAAATTCGGCAAGTGATGCTCGTGCCTCTTCGAGCTCGGTCTCCAGTTCCTCAATGGACGCCTCGTCATCGGTCCCGGTACCCGACCCTTCGACGGCGTTGACGAGTTGTCCCGACGTCTCGGAGCGACTCTGACCGGTGAGTCGCTCCAGCGTTCTCATGGCGCCCCGTACGCTCTCGCTTGCGGTGTTCACGCCTGCCACCTGGTCTGAGAGTTGGGCGCGGAGACGCTGCTCTTCGGCCACGTTGCCGGTCGCCCTGGCGTCTTTGAGCAGTGAAGCGGTTGTGCCGGCATCGGCCAGCAGGATTTCGACGGTCGAAGATTCATTCTGTCCCTGGATAACCAACTCTTCGAGGATTGAACGATTGACGGTGTCGATGGCACTGCGGCTGAGGAGCGCAATGGTCGCCTGTTCAAAGGGATCGAGTTGGTTGTGCGTGACCTTCACGACGGCTGATTCACCTGCTCTGATGATCTCCGCCGGTTCAGGCGGGATTGTGACTACCAGATCGATCTCTTCGGCACGGAGCTGACCGAGCGCCGTTAGCTCGTCGGGCTGGATTTCCTGGAAATCGATGTTGTTGCCGAACGCTTTTATTCGCTCGGCGATCTCCGCCCCGAGCTCGGTGTCCGGGTTGGCCACTACGACGGTCTTGAGCGGACCGAGCGAGGTCCTGTAGCCAAAGCCCATGAGTGCAAGGATGACAAACGGTCCCAGAATCAACGTTGCCAACAACCTTGGTTGGCGCAGGACAGTTGCAAACTCTTTGCGGACGATTGCGAGAATCCTGACGGCGCTGTTGACGATCATGCTTCCTCGCCTCCGTCGATACGCGCCTGCTCGACTATCTCGACGAAGACGTCATCGAAAGAAGGAACGTGTTGTTCGGCCAGTTCGATCTCTACACGACGCTCGCCGCTCCAGGTTCCCAGCAGGGGAACGGCTGCCGCGGCCTCGGGTACCACGAATCTGATGCTCACCGGTGACGTCGAAGTCGACGAAGTGGCACCGAGCGCCTGTTGAAGATCTTGTACATCGGCCGGGTTGGGTCGGGAGGTGAATTCGACATCGATCAAGTCGCCGCCATAGGCCGTTCGGCGGAGGCCTTCTGGCGTTTCGACGGTCAACAGATCCCCGTCGGCCAGCACTCCGATGTAGTCGCAGTACGCAGCTTCACCCACGTACTGGGTCGTAACGAGCAGCGTGCGGCCCTGCTCCTTGAGCTCGGTGAAGCGATCCCAGAACTTGCGGCGAAGGACGGGATCGATACCTGCGGTTGGCTCGTCGAGAAACAGCAAATCCGGGTTGTGTGCGAGAGCTCCGGCCAGACTCAATCGACGCTGCATGCCCCCCGAAATCTCGTCAGCTCGCTTGTCGACATGTTCAGAGAGTTCCACGAAGTCGAGTACCTCGGACATTCGAGACGGCTCGTGCTTCCCGTATAGCGATGAAAGGAAATCCAGGTTCTCTTCCACTGTGAGCGTCGGATAGAGAACCGATCGCTGCGGCATATAGCCAATCCGGGCTCGTTCGAAAGCTGAGAAACCCACCGGATCTGAACCGAAAACCCTGACGGAACCGCTTGACGGCACGATGCCGCCGGTGAACATCTTGACCGCTGTCGTCTTACCTGATCCACTCGGGCCGATCAGCCCGAGAATCGTGCCCTCATGCACGGAGAGGTCGAGGTCGCGAATACCGTCTCCCGACGCGAAGACCTTTGCGGCGCCATTGGCCGCGATGACCGTTGCTCTCCCGGGGAGATCACCGACGGTGCGATGCGGCGAAGATGATCGAGATAGTTGTGTAGACGAGTGAGGGGTTGACTGTCCGGTGCCCGCATCGGTTCCGGAGGCACTGCGAGCCGGTATGAGGC
>JABDOU010000335.1 GCA_013043085.1 Acidimicrobiia bacterium | reverse complement strand
GGTTGGGAGTTGATTCGGTCAGGCACGAATCCATCGCGGTATGCGAGTCAGAACCCTGTCAAGCATGCCATCGGCGCCGGCCGTTCCGGCTTCGCTCGGCTGAATTCTGGACGGTCCATGAAAGGTGCGGGAGTCCCGTAGCGGTTAGGGCTTGAGTTTCTTGAACGACTCGGCCAGCGGCAACCCGGCGGGTGTGCCCAGCTTCTTCGCGTGCAGTCTCATGCGCTCCTCGAATTCGTCACGACGGGTTCCCCCCTGGTCGGCAGCGTCCATTGTCGTTTCTCCCTGGGAGGCATGACAGAGCAGCGCTTCGATCTTTGTTGCCCAGGTCGAAGATATGTCTTCCCAATGATCGGGCTCGGCGGCCTTCCACAGCAGCAGGTGCTCGGGCCGGTGCGGAGGGATTCCCATGTCCGGCTCAAAGAGGGGATCGCGCGCAGAGATGAGGCCATCCGTCACGGCCCAACCTGTAACCCGATGGTCAGGGTGTAGCTCATAAGGTCTCCAGGGATCGTGTGTCAGCAGTACGTTGGGTCGATGGGTCCGGATGAGTCGGCAGAGCTGGGTTCGGAGTTCGGGGCTGTGCCACAATTCACCGTCGAGGTGATCGAGCATCACAACGGCCCGGGCGCCGAGCACGGCGGCTGCCTGTTCCTGCTCCGCCTTTCGGTCCGCAACGAGCTCCACCTGATCCCGCCCGCCGTCCCAACTTCCCTTCGATCCGTCGGTCACGATTGCCATGATGACGGTCGCTCCGTCCCGCGCCCAGCGAGCGAGTGTGCCACCGCATCCGAACTCGATGTCGTCCGGGTGAGCGCCCACTGCCAGCACACGATCCGGTGTTGCAAGACCAGTCATGCGGGCAGCCTAGAAATCTTCACGTCGCGGTCAGCAGGTCATTCAGCCAGGGTGAGTTTCGCCGGGCGTGAAAGAGATCGTCCGGAGTGTCGAGGTCAAGCGCCAATCCGGCTCGCACGGTCACAATGGGATGATCAGGTGCCAGGCGCACCATGTGTCGGTGGAAGCTGCCCGGCCCATATGCAAAATCGAAGCGATGGCCAACACCGAGCATGGCGTTTGTGCCACCGTCACGGGATGGACTGATAACGGGTCTGCCTTGCATCGCCTCGATGACCGCAATCACATCATCGGTGGTCAGCAGGGGAAGATCGGCGAATATGATTCCCCAGGGTCCGTCGGCTGCGTCGACAAGATCGCGGGATGCACCGTTCAAGCCGGTCCGGACCTGTCGTAACACGTCGAACCCCGCATGATGGGCCCAATCTTCTACCGCTTGATCGGCTGCAATGACAACTACACGTATCCCGGCCGCGGAGATCGTTTTCACCGTGCGCGCTGCTAGGCCCTGTCCTAGCTTTCGTCGTTGGGTTGCCGTCAGGTGGCCGGAAAGGCGTTCCTTGGCCACCCCGAATGATTTGACGGGAACCCCGACCAGCGGCCTATTCAACGGTGAGTACGTATCCGGCGGGTGCCTCTGCGAATGCTTCATAGATCACGATCACGTAGACACCTGCCTGATCTGCGGTGAACTCGACTTCAGGATTTGTATCGAACAGGCCGCCGCCACTGTCAAAGTCTTCGGCGAGGGGTATGGATTCGGCGTCGGCTGTGTCGATGAGGAGCTCCACGTCGCCCAACGAGTCGACATCAACCGTTATTGCTTCGCCGGCGTTCAGCTCGATTGCAAACCAGTCATAGTCACCGGGTATTCCAAAGGATCCTTCGGTGGTGCTGCCAATCCGGAGAAGACGAGCGTCGTCCTTGTCGATGACATGGGAGAAGGCCTGATCCGACGTGACCACAATCGTCGCGTCCACCGAGACATCGGTCACGTAGGCATAGACCGGACCGAATCCCCCTGTGTCGAACGTGAACACACGACCATCGGCGGTGATTTCGGGTTCTTCGTCGGCCGCCGGGTATATCATTTCGCCGAACGTGTCGAGCACGGTCAGGAACGGTTCGGAACCACCGGCCAGCGTGAGGCTGGTCGGTTCATCCGCTCCCTCAAATACAAACGCTTCCTCGTCCCACGTATGGCTGAGCCGGATTTCGGCTTCGCGGACCTGTGGAGCGATGTTGATTGAATCGGCGAAGGGCTGGGGCGAAGCGCCGATTACGAGGTCGGCAACCGCTTCCGTCACTGCATCAATGGGCAGGGAGAGAGCGAAGCCGGCGTCGCTGAACGTCAGGCCTGAGATGCCAATCACGGTTCCGTCTGCGGCCACCAGAGCACCTCCGCTCTGGCCACCTGCTATGGCCGTATCGCTCTGGATGAAGTCGAACCCGGTTGCTTCCCAACGTCGCAACCTTGCCACCAGGCCCCTTGTGATGCTGGGTGTCGGAAAATCTTCGGATTCTGCAGGATAACCAATGAGATACACCTCGTCAGCCGTAGCGACATCGATCGATTCGAGGAGTGGGATCCCGCGACGTTCCGACTCGATCGGTCCGAGAAGAGCGAGGTCGAGGTAGTCGTCGATCCGTTGCACGGGTACGTCTTCATGCTCCTCGCCGTCTGCAAAGACCAGGCGTACGGAATCGCGCGGCCATACAACGTGTGCGTTCGTCACCACCCAACCATCGTCTGTAAGGACAGCGCTACCGGTCGATACGTCCGTTTCAAGAAATGCCACAGACGGTGCTACCAGGTCGTATATCTCACGAGCTGTTGGCGAGGGCCGCGTCGTGGTGGTCAGAAGGCTTGTCCCCGGATCGGTCTCTGACGACTGGTTTTCAGCTTCATTCTCCGCTGAGCAGGCCACCATCACGACCGGTACAGCGAGGGCCAGCATCGCCAATGTCCAACGAACGTTCACGGAGGCAGAGTAGCCGCCGACGCTTGGGTCGGTTGCTACGGAAGGTGGCGGAAGATGCACGGTTCCTGGCACTAACGTCACCGCTATGGCCGAACGAAAAACCAAGATCATCGCGACACTTGGACCGTCGACCGCCGATCCGCAGACGATTATGCACCTCGTCGATGCAGGTATGGATGTAGCCCGCCTCAACTTTTCGCATGGATCCAAGGACGTCCATGCCCAGACCTTCGCCTGGGTGCGGGCGGCGGCAGAGAAGCACAATCGACCGGTTGCCATTCTGCAGGACATTCAGGGGCCAAAGATACGTGTGGGAACATTCCCGGACGGCCAGATCGAACTGGCTCCTGGCCATACCGTTTCGCTGGTGTCCGGAGCCGGGATGGGGGATGCAGACACGATCAGCATCGGGTATCTCGAGTCTGTGAAAGGCATAAGCGCCGGCGACCCCGTCTACCTGGTAGATGGCCGCATTGCGCTGGTCGTTGAGCAAACCGCCCCGGTGATAAAAGCCCGCGTGTTGCAGGGCGGGGTGGTGTGTGATCGCCAGGGGGCAGCATTTCCTGACGGTGTTTTTGATGTCCCGGCGATTACGGAAAAAGACGCCGAGGATCTCGTGTTCGGCGCCGAACTCGGTGTTGACTACGTAGCTGCGAGTTTCGTGGCAAAGGCCTCAGATATCCGTCTGGTCAAGGAGTACAACCCTGACGCCCGGGTCATCGCAAAACTCGAACGGGCAGTTGCCTATAAGGCTCTCGCCGAGATCATCGACGAAGCCCATGGCGTGATGGTTGCGAGGGGTGATCTCGGCGTCGAAATGTCGTTTGAGGTGTTGCCACGAGTCCAAAAAGAGATCATCGATGCCACGAACGCGCAAGGAAAGATCAGCATTACGGCCACCGAGATGCTCGAGAGTATGCGAACCGCAACCCGGCCTACGCGAGCCGAAGTATCGGACGTTGCGAATGCTGTCTTCGACGGAACTGACGCTGTGATGCTCAGTTCAGAAACGGCGGTAGGGGATCACCCCGTCGAGGCCGTGCGCGTGATGCATCGCATCTGTGTTGAGGCCGAGATGGCTCATGTACGTTCGGTCGGCGAGGATTTCATGGCACATGAGTATCCCATTGCCTCTGCACTGACCAAAGCAGCCGCCGAGGTTGCAGACAACCTCGGCATCGAAACCATCGTGGTATTCACGTCATCCGGGAGAACGGCGCGGCTGATTTCCAAGTACCGGCCGAAGGCCAGGGTCGCAGCCATCACAACTGAAGCGAGTGTCTATCACCGCCTTGCGCTGTTCCACGGT
This sequence comes from Acidimicrobiia bacterium, assembly GCA_013043085.1. GTDB lineage: Bacteria > Actinomycetota > Acidimicrobiia > Spongiisociales > SHLN01 > JABDOU01. The sequence goes on along the minus strand of JABDOU010000335.1, from coordinate 10,174 downwards.
GTAGTCCCGAAACTTCTGGATCGCGATTATCCAACTGCTGACGAGATGGACCTGGCCGCAAGCCGACTCCTGGAAAAGGAGGGGTTGGTCAAACAGGGGGACACGGTTCTTCTGGTGGCCGGTGTGCCGCGCGGATCCCGAACCAACGTGATCCGCGTCTTGCAGGTCGGCAGCGAATTTCTGAGAGAGTAGAGTCGCATCCCATGGGCCAGGAGATCAACGTTTCGGCAACCAGCATCGATGATGTGCTGATTCTCGATACGGATCGCACTGTTTCTGGGCAGGACGGCGGGGGGTTCTCGACGGTGGCTGAAACCGAGGGTGACGACTCGTTTCCGGCGCGGCTTGCAGCCCGCCTTCTGACCTCGGACGACCAGATCAACCATGTGTTTGCAGCGTCAAATGCGATCGTTGTTCGGCGCAACGGAGGTTGGCCGGCTGACGCCGAAGCGGCCGCAATCGACGTGGTTGAGTCATTTTTCGTGTTTTACTGAGAGCCTGCTCGCCTACGTAGGTGCAGCTGTCGTTGTCGTTGTCGAACTCGTTGTTGTCGTCGTCGTCGTGGTCGTTGAACTCGTGGATGTGCTCGTGGTCGGCATGGTCGATGTGGTCGGAGCCTGTGTGGTGGTCGGAGCCGTGGTGGTTGTGGTTACCGGTTGGGTTGAGGTGGTGGTGGCAGACGTCGTGACGGTGGACGTAGTCGTCGTCGGACATGTCTGGACGGAGCCCGGGATGGAGCACGGATGACGGCGGACGATGCGAGGTTGCGGCCGGTAGCGCTCGTCCCAGGTTTCCACCGTTACCTCTCCATTCGGATGGGTGATGGTCCTTGTGACAGTCACGTCCCAGCCTCTCGTTCCCGATGAGACCACCTTTTCCGCTCCGGGCGTGAGCGAAGAATCAGGCTGGTACTCCGTGACCGGATTGCGGAATCGTGAACGCTCTGACAGATCGGCCTGCACGTCGATGCCGCCATTGTCGCCGAAGAACTTGACGGTGATTTCGGTGTCCGTGTATTCGGTCTTGATGAGTAGCGCGGCCTCTGTGTCGTTGCGAAAAATGAGGTCCGGCTTCGGAAATGAGACGGTGGCCTCACGCCCTTCCGGGTAGCGGCTGAAGTAGAACGAATGCGGCGTGTGTGTGACGTCTGTGTATCCGCCGAAGAACACCGCGTTATAGAGGGTTGTTGCGAATTGGCTGATGCCGCCTCCGACGCTATCGACAAAACGTCCGGCGAGGATCATCGGTGCGGGCACAAAGCCCTTCTCCCGGGTGCGCGGTCCAACGAACTCGTTCACGTTGAATTCTTCACCCGGCATGACCAGGGCGCCGTCGACAATGTCAGCTATTTGATGAATGTTCTGGACGCGCGGCTGGCAACAGTCATGGAACGTGGTGAACTCACTGACCTTCTCCTTGATGCCCAGGGCCTCGGCGTCTTCCGTGGTGAAGGCGGCTTCCGAGCCTTCTACGTAGGTCAGGGTGCCGGTGCGGCCGGCGCTCCCGGCCGCCGAAACCACCTCGCTGACAACCATGGTCGGGTCGATCAGTCCCCCTGGACGACTCGGCTCGATCACGACCTGGTCGTCGTCGGTAACGGTGATGACGGCATCCCGGGGGGGTGCTTCCAGCTCATCCTGGAGAGGTTCGAGGTATGACTCCATGACCTCTGGATCGAGTCCTGCGATGAGGGAGGGACCGTCGACGGTCGAGATCAAAGCGCGACCGAGTTGGGCCCCGGTGAAGGTGATCGCAACCTGCGGATAGTCCGAGCGCAATGTGACAGGGGCTTCCACGATGCGTTCGGCAAGGGCGAGGGCATCGGCGGCAACTTCTTCGCTCACGGCTGACTCTCTCGGTTCCATGTCGAGAATCGCGAGATCTTCCGGTGGCCCGAGGAATGAAGCGATCAACTGTTCCTCCAGTTGATCTCCACCTGTGATTCCAACCCCTGGACGCGGTGGATCGAGTACGACTCGCCCGTCCTCATAGCGCAGAGCTCCATCAAAAGGTTGGTTTGCCACCAGCTGCTGCCATCCTGCCGCAGCGGCTTCGACCTTCGATGTCGAAACGTCGATGATGGGGTCTATCGACACCGGTTTTGAGAAGATGATCGATCGGAGCGTCTCCCAGAACGATCCCCGCCCGACCGCCATGGAGGCATCAATCGTTGTTTCGATGTCGACGCCAAAACCCAGATCTTCGCCGAGCACCGCAAGAGAGGTCCCATCTATGGAAACGATGCGTTCACGTCCGGCAAGGCTTTGCTCGAACCGTCCCAGTGCAGAGGCCAGCTCGTCACGGGTCATGCCAGAAGCATCGATTGAACCCACATAAGTTTCGCCGAGAATCTCGTCAGAACGCGAACCCACGAGCCAGCCTGTGATGATGACTACGAAAAGCACGAACCCCAACGCCGATGCCACGGCATAGCGCCATTTCATGACCGCTTAGGATACGCGGTGGTTGTAGGAGTAAGAGCCCATTCTCTGCTCCGTCGGTTACGTTTACCGTTGATGATCGAACTTCCGTCCTTTACCCCTGGGCCGCCGATTGCGATTTCCGCGTCGTCGTTTCAGAAGTTCTTGCGCTGCCCTGACCAGGGCCTCTCCCATTTCCGTGGCATCTACGGTCAAACGAGTAGGGATGGTTGGATCGGCCAACTCGTCCACCGACTCATTGCGCGTGACCTCACCGATGGGCCGATAGACGACATCGAGCTCGTTGCTCGGATCGAGATTGGATCGACGAACCTCAACTTCGACCTGGCGGCGATCGGTAGACCGTCAGATATCCGCCGCGCCATTGCAGAAGCGGTCGAGGTTTATGTGCAGTTTCGCCACCTTCCGCGTCCGGAGCTATCCGAAATCGAGGTGTCCATCGTCCACGATGCCGGTGGCGATGTGACGCTCAAGGGTCGAATGGATGGGGTTCAGGTCACCTCCGATGGTGTCTCGATTGTCGATTGGAAGAAGGGTCCGATTCGGCCCGAAACGCGCCATCAGCTCACGTTCTATGGCCTGCTGTGGGTGCTCGAACGTCAGGCTCTCCCCAACGACCTGCAAGCTATTTCGATTCAGACAGGCGAGCGGGCAAGTTTCCCCGTTTCGATAGCCGACCTCGAGCGGACGGTGGAGCTAGTCGCCGGTCTCGTCCATGACGTGCGATCGGCACTTCTCGTAGATCGACAGCTGTCGCGGGAGCCAGGTCCCTGGTGCAGGTTCTGTCCAATTCTCGATGGTTGCGGGGAGGGCCAGGAGACCGTGTCGCTTCTCGCATGACCCTGGTAATCCTGGTAATGCCGCCATCCGTTCCGACGGCCCATAGGCTCTGGCCCGATGAATCTGGCTGAAGAGAGACGATTGTTGGTCGTCCACGCCCATCCCGACGACGAGGCTTCCAAGACCGCGGGCACCGTCGCTACATATGCGGACCAGGGGGTCCGATGCGTGCTCATCACCGCAACCGGCGGTGAGGAGGGTGAAGTCCTCAACCCTGTCCTGGACCAGCCCGAGACCCAGGCCCGTCTTGCCGAGATTCGTAGAGAGGAGCTTGACGCTTCGGTTCGGATCCTGGGGTATACCGGGTTGGTCTTGCTCGGCTATCGAGATTCCGGGATGCCTGATTCGGAGGCCAATGCGAGACCTGACGCCTTCGTAAACATCGATGAAAACGAAGTTGTTGGCCGCCTGGTGGAGATTATTCGGACCGAAAAACCCCAGGTAATCCTCGGTTACGACGACCACCGCCATTATCAGCATCCGGACCACCTGCGCGTCCACGTCACGGCGATTGCCGCATTTGAAGCAGCAGGCGATCCAGATGCATTTCCAGAGGCTGGACCGATCTGGGAGCCTGCTCGCCTCTACGCGCCGAAGTTTTCGAGAGCGGCAATATCTCGCATGCACGACGCGTTGATTGATCTCGGCGAAGAATCACCGTTCGACCGTTTTCTGGATGGGTGGGATCCTGCGCAGGTGGAGCCGATCCACGCACGAATCAAACTCACTGCCGAGACCCTGAACCGGGCTCGGATGGCGCTACGGGCCCATGCGACCCAGGTTGATCCCAACGGGTTCTGGTTCAAAGTACCGCCGGATCTCGTGCTCGAACTCAACCCCTATGAGGAGTATGAGCTGCTGGCGGCGCGGGTGCCTCAGCCCGATCCGGTTGTCGATGACCTGTTCGCCGGACTGGATGAGCGCCATATTTAGGGCCCGGCAAGGCAGAATTGCACATCTATGACCATCACCCGTTCAGCTGAAACGCTGCGGACATCGCTCGAGGGACTGGCTTCGGTGCTCGAGGGGTTCTCGTTTCGCGTAGATCCCGATCGCCTCGATGCGCGCCGTCGTGAAATGGCGCACGGTATCCGCACCAGTTTGATCCCTCGTCTCGATGACCCCGACGGTCCCGTGACGGCTGTCATCATCGGCCAAACCGGAAGCGGAAAGAGCATGCTGCTGAACAGCCTGGTTGGCGAAATGGTATCGCCTCCGGGCGCTGTGCGGCCTGTCACCCGACGGCCGGTGATCCTCGCTCATCGCAAGTACGCAACCCGATACCTTGACGACGTGTTCTCCCATTTTCCCGACATGACGCCGGATGATCTCAACGCGTCAACCGATCCTCTGACAGCAGAACTCACGATGATCGACACTCCGGATTTCGAATTGCTCTCCGGAGGAGAGCAGGCGGCAGAGGAAGTGCTCGGCATCGCCGATCTGTGCATCTTCGTGGCGAGTGCTCTGCGATACGCCGACGCCGCTGCCTGGAACATGCTTGACCACGTGAAACGTCGGGGACTGCCCGTGTTGTTCGTTCTCAATCGGATTGTCGACAACAGCGACCGTGATCGGGTGGCTGACGATTTTGCACGGCTCTTGTATGAACGCGAACTGCTGCTGGAACCGGATCGGCGCCTCATCTTTGAGATTTCCGAACAGGACATCGACGCATCTTGCGGGTGTGTGGCCGCCGACGTCGTCGAGCCGATCAGGGAAGAGTTGATCCTGGTTTCGGAACGCGGGCTTCACAATGCGGTGGTCCGCCAATCTGCCGAAGGCGCCGTGGCCGATCTCATCGAACAGGGCGCGGTCATGGCGGATGCCGTCGACAGGTTTCAGGCCGGTCTCAATCGATTGCGACGGCAGGTCAACGAGATGTATGAAACCGAGGCAACGCACGGGCGCGGCCTGATTCGGGCGGGTCGCCTTGTGGGTTCGGCAATGCCCGGTGTGGGAGCGATTGTCGAAGAGGTCGCTGCGGGGCTGGTTCGGCGTGCCTCGATTGCGGCCAGGTCAACTGCCAGACTGTGGGAGGCCGATGCGATCGGAGGGGCGCTTCTCGAGTATGAAACGACGTTGTGGATGTCCGGCGAAGGCGCCATGAATGCAGCACGTGACCATGCAGAAACCTGGATCCAGGAATTGACGGATCTCGTCGCCGAGCGCACCAGCTTCAGCAGGCGTGATCGGGGTGCCCTTCTCTTTGCAACGGTCGAGGCCGTGCTCGGTGGCTCAAATCAGTATCCGGCCGTGTTGACCAGGCGGTTGGGGGGCCAGGCTCTCGAAAATCTGATCACCGAGCGTCGACGGGATCTCGAACGCAGGCTCGGGCGCGTTCTCGATGCGGACAGCGAGCGATTTCTCCGCCAGCTCGATCGAGTCAACATCGACCAACGGATTGCTCCCTCGCTGCGCAATCAGGTCGGAGAGCTCTCACGATCCGCAGGAGGCTATTTTCAATGAGTGATGTGACCGAGGTTGTCGAAGCATTCGAACTGGCACTCATGCACAGCCGTGGCTTGGCGACCGACGACGTCTATGGCGAGGCGAAACAGGCCGTTGGCTCAATACGTTCCAGAAAAGGCTTCCTGGGCAACACGCTGGTACTGGCTCTGGCCGGAGGAACCGGTTCCGGTAAGTCGAGTCTGATGAATGCATTTGCGGGCAAGGACATCACCATGACCGGTGCCCTGCGACCAACCACCGAACAAGCGCTCGCCTGGGTGCCCGACCCGATCGACGCAGGAGTTGAGGCCTTGCTCGATGACCTGGGGATACGAAGAAGGGTGCCCCAGGACCGCTACCCCCGGCTTGTACTACTGGACTTACCAGATCACGACAGTCTCATGGAATCCCACCACGTCATCGTCGATCAGCTCCTACCGCATGTTGACGGTGTGGTGTGGGTGGTTGACCCCCAGAAGTATCGAGATCCAAAACTTCACGAGCAATACTTGCGACCTCTCGTCGCCTATCAGGATCAATTCGTTTTCGTGATGAATCAGATTGACAAGCTCTCCAACAAAGAACTCGATTCGGTGCGAACCGATTTCCTGGCAGCGCTCGCCCAGCATGGCATTCGCAAGCCGACCCTCTTTTTGACGGCTGCGGCACCCGCTGTCGGCGAACCGCGGGGTATCGAAGCACTCGTTGACTACCTGTCCGAACGACTCGATGCGAAAACGGTCTCTACCCATAAGACACTGGCTGACCTGCGGGGAGTGTCGTACGCCCTCCAGGAAGACACAAGGCTGAAGCAAGGTTCCGGGATCGAGTTTCCGAAACGGTGGTCCGAGTTGCGGCGTGCAATCGCGATCATGCTTGTTCCCGACGCGCCAGACGCAGCCCCGGCTGGAACGCAAGCCCTCTTTACCGAACTCAACAATTTCGTGACGACGATCTCGGTGGAAACGGGCGGCTCTTTCGCAGAGATCATCCGGGCGGAATTCGATGAGGCCCGTATCGAAGAAGAGCTCGCCGGTCTTTCTCAGCTCGCTGATGAAATGAAGGCAACGACAGTTCCCGAGGCCGAACCCAGTTCGTTCATGGACGTACTTCGTGCGTTCTTCGGGCGTGGCCAGCAACCGGATCAGGTTCCGGATATTGATATTGGCGCCGTTCGCCAGGCCATTGTCCGCCATCTGGATGCTCGCGTAGGAGCGCCGCTCGCGGCACTGCTGTGGCGACGGGCCGAGTTGGCTGCGACGCTGGTGCATGCCGAGATCGAAGCACGGCGAGTCGAAAGACTGGTGGCCGTCTAGACCGAGTGGTTCGTTTCGTCGAGAGCGTTGACACCTCGTCAGGATTGGCGGGCCGGGTAGATGGCGTTGATCGCATTGGGCTGAAACGTGATGGTCGCCTGCTCAACCTTCTCGAAGAGTTCCCCATCTCCTTGAAGGGGAACCGTTGTATCGGCGTCGATGACCATTTTGTCGACGCCATGAATGACCGAAAGATTGGGCACCCGGCTCATATCGCCGCCAAAGACCGCCCTCGTCAGGACTCCGGGAAGTCGGCGGACCGAGATCCGCTCGATCACCAGCACGTCGAGGATATCGGACGATTCGGGTGCGACTCGTAGTGGCATCGGGCCGAAGTAGGTGTATGGGTCATGAAGCTGAATCATGACTCCGACGGCCCGAACCGATTGGTCGCCGATGTGGAGCGTCATATCAGGGACCCGGCGACGAAAGTCGGTGAGGAAGAGGCGCACTGCGGTTTGCCCATAGTGCAGACCTCCCATCGAACGCTTCCGGTGGGAGTTTCGTTCTGCGTGCTCGACGACATCAGCATCCAGCCCCAGACCAACGGCGAAGGTGCCATAACGCTGTTGACCGGAGTCGGTTTTGACAGAAATCAGCGATAGCGGTTGTGGTGGTGGTCGCTCGGCCAGCATCCTCGCGGCCTTGACGGCGTCGTTAGGTATATGGAGGATCCTCGCCAACACATTCGTGGTGCCCGCCGGCAGGACGGCGAGAGCGGCATCGGAGCCTACGAGCCCCGCAGCGATTCGATTTACGACGCCATCGCCGCCCATCCCCGCAATGATCGCCGTACCGGTCGCGGCTGCCTGTGCAGTCAACGCGGTTGCCTGGTCGGGGTGGGTTGGCCACTGGATATCGACGTCGTACACCTTCCCGAGTATCGAAGCGACCTGTCGGTGCTTGCCGCCCGTAAAGCCGGACGCAGCCGGATTGGCTATCAGCGTGAGCTTCTCCATCGAGGCGGGCGTCCCTTAGCCGGGGCGCCGGATGGCGACGATTCCCGCCGGCGGTCGAAATGCGCGCCGGTTCATGGGAGAGAGGCTGCGGAGCGGGTGCAGTACCGGGCGTACGCGCCTCTTGCCATCAGTGGCCGACCATGCAGCGACTGCCCAGCTTCGATGCGTCCAGATGGTGATGGGATCGAAGGCGAGTCCGGGAAGCAGAAGAGTGTCCGCATGGGCTGCGGGACCCAGAAGTATTGGTTGTCTCAGATAGCCGAGGCCCCTGGCGACCGCCCTCGTCGGAGCTACCAGTTGGACAGGTTCGGTGGCAAGGAGAGATACGGCCTCCAACACGGCGAGGGTTTCGTGACCGAGTGAGACCACACCGAGCGAGGGGGCTTCGCTTACATCGGATGCGACCTGCGCCGCCCAGCTGTAGTCGTCCAAACGGGCGAGGACATCGCGCAATGAGATTTTCGCCACGTGAGCGTCCTCGGTGAGAGCCGCCTCGGTCACACTCAAAACGAGGGGTGAGCTCCGCTGCTCGCTTCGAAGCTCAGAAACCATTGCCAATCCGCCTTCACCCCAATCGTGTGCAGTATGGCTCAAGAGAGATCGCGCAATGTCACGCGCCATCGACGCCGACGTCGTCTGAAATGCATGGGTTTCGAGGGGAACGTAGGTCATCGACCGCCAGCCCTGGCAAGATTGTGTTAGCAATCACCACGTTAGCGGCAATGCGCCAGTGCGTCAGATCGTCACTGGACCGGCTCTGGCCGATTAAAGATCAAATCGCCTGGGCGCCCGGCCCGCGGTGGGCATCCAATTGACGCGTGATTTCGTCTCTGAGTTCAGCAGGTCGGAACGGCTTTGTCATGAAGCCGTCCGCACCGCGCTGCTCGGCTGCGGCTGCAACTTCCGGCTGAGCGTGGGCGGTGACGATGATCACGATGATGTTCGCTGTCTCCTGGTCGGCCCGAAGATTCCTGAGAACTTCCCAGCCATCGATGCCTGGCAGTCCGATGTCGAGAAGGATCAAGTCGGGAAGGAGACGACGAGCCATTTCGAGGCCTGTGATCCCATCCTCAGCCGATGTGAGGTCGAGACCCAGCGGTCGCACGCAGATTTCGATTAAGCGCCGAACGCTCGGCGAATCTTCGATCACCAGAACTGAGTTTGCCATCTCTATTGCCTCATCATGCCGGACCGGGTCCGGTTTGTTGCTTTCCCCACTGATATCTATCGGGCCGGACGGTCCCAACATTTAGGAAGCTGATGAAGTTTTATCTCGCGCATATTTCTGCGACCCGGGACCTAACCAATATGGGCAAGTCGGAAGCGATAGTTGCCCGACGGATCGAGCAAATAGGCGGTGTCGCCGCCATTCGACCAAACTGGATCGCCGGCCGCCCAATACAGGTCCCGGTCCGTGTCCTCCCCGGATCCCGAATACACGGTGACGTGTTCTCCTGCCGCAAGCGAGAAGGCGCCGAAGGTGTATCTGTGCCGGGATGATTCGTCTCTGATCGTCCAACCGGAAAGGTCGACGGTGGTGTCTCCACGATTTTTCACGACCACAAACTCCCCATTGGGGTTCTCGTTGTCGGGTCCTGGAGCATCGGCTTTCAGCTCCGAGATCACCACATTCGCGTCCGCGGCCGGCGGACAGGCCTCCGGGTTCCAAAGCCCACTACCGGCCTCGTATGCCTTTTCCTCTAGATCTTTGAACTCAGCCACACGTGGATGGTCGTTCGACTGGGCGAGCGCCAAACCCGACTCCACCAACTCTGCGTTCACCAAAACATCGTCGGCGAAGACATATGCCAGCAAACGTCCGAACTGGTCGTACTCGTTTCCCGTCAGAGAGATCCGGGCCCCCTCGACGATTTCGATCGCTTCCGTTCTGGCTTGCGACCCCTGGCATTCATCACGCTCCGGCGTGTTGATGCCAAGGAGCCGCACCTCGATCGCTTCGTCGTCGAGATCAACTACGAACGTGTCGCCGTCGAGCACTCGTGTTTCGGACACATCACGAGCACCGGCCGTCGTGATTCCGGGTGACAGGTCGGTCGGATCGGACGAGGTGCCGCTGACGCATGCAGACAACATCAGGACCAGGATCGGGAGGGCCGTGCTCGAGCGTCGCATCTCGCAACGCTAGACATCAGCTCTCGGTAATGAT
>JABDOU010000303.1 GCA_013043085.1 Acidimicrobiia bacterium | reverse complement strand
ACCTCATTTCGAACACGGTTGGCGAGGTCGAAGTTGAAGATGGCGTACTCGTCATCAAGCGGATCCATGTCACCTACCAGTTACGGGGCGTTGCAACAGACGATGACCGTGCCAAGGTCGATCGTGTCATGGGCTTTCACCAGAGCAAGTGCCCTGTTGCGCGAAGCATCGAAAGCGCCATTGCCATCACGACCGAATTGACATACGTCTAGCAGGCCAGTTTCACGTGTAGCCTCGCAAACATGCCGAAGACGGCCGAAGAATTGCTGGCGAAAGCACGGCGCCATATAGACAGGCTCACTCCCCGGCAGGCCCTCGAGGCAATGAACGCGGGAGCTGTACTCGTCGATACACGTACCGAGACCGACCGCCGCAACGAAGGCACCGTTGCCGGTGCTGTGGCGGTGGCCGATAGCGTGCTCGAATGGCGAGCTGATCCTGCAGACGATGCTGCCGATCCGCGACTCACGACCGGCGCAAGGCTCATAGTCATGTGCAACGATGGTTACTCATCGAGCTTCAAGGCTGATCATCTCCGCAAACTCGGCCATCAGCATCCAGCCGACGTCATCGGCGGCTATCGGGCGTGGAAGCGGCTAGGCCTTCCCGTCGATGAGTTCCGATCGGATCGCGGCATCCCTCACTAGAGCTCAATAGAGAGGGTAGAACCCGTCGATGAGACGATCCCGTATGCCCTTCCAATCAGAGAGGGCTTCCTGGGCAATATCGATGATCTGGTTTTCGTCTACCTCGCCTGCGTATTCGATGTGCGCTGCGAGAGGTTGGGTGACGGGACGACCGATCTGTGAAAGGAGGCGCACGGTGCTCTCTGCAACTCCTGCCTCAGCGACGACGCGCTCGGAAATGTCCCATGCTGCGGCGTGATATGTCTTGCCGACGTGGGCTGCTGGATTCTTACCGCACGCTGCTTCGAGACTCATGGCCCGATACGGCGTGATCAGTCCTCCGAACCGGTTCCCTCTCCCCACCTGGCCGTCATCGCCCTGTTCGGCACTTGATCCTGTCAATGAGAGATAAGGGGTGTCGTCGTTGTCTGCCTTGTTGACCGAGATATCGGCGCTTCCCACATACCGATAGGCAATCTCCTTGGCTCGATCGGCGATAGCCAACACAGCTTCTTTGTAGTCAGCCGGACCATCCACCTTGTCTGCCATCACGGGGGCGGCAACGGTCACCTCACATTTGTTGCTTTGCGAGCCCATCACCTTGATGTCCCGACCTATGGGCACTTCGGCCCGGAACGCCGATCCGTTGAGTTCTGCTTCAGTTGCGAATACCAGATTCTCGAGCGTTGAGCGCGGCAGGGATACTGCAGCAAACGATGTGTCGTTTGCAAGGGGGACATCACCTTCACCCCGGCCCGAGACGACCGCCGAAAGATCGACTGACGAGGGGCTCAACCACACATCTACATCGAAGGTTGCATCGAGATCGGCATCCGGCAACAACTCCTGGAGTTTGGCGGATACGACCTCAATCAGCTGGTCACGCTCGGGTGTCCACTGGGTCAAATCGGCCTTACCGACAACGATGAGCCTGGCTTTGGTAACCGGCTGACCTCCACCAAAACCGATATCCACCGATCCGGCCGCCAGGATCGCCTTGTCTACGTTGAACGCCTGGACCGTCCCCAACCGTTCCACATACCCACGTGCCAGATATCGGCAGAGTTCTTCTGCGACCGCGTCACAAATGGTGTCCGGGTGTCCGAGCCCTTTGCGTTCGACGAACTCCACCGGTGGCGCGAACGGGGATCGGGCGGTGGTGAAGTAGTTCATGGGTGCGAGATTAGACAGCGCTCGGGGTTTCGACCCGGAAAAAACGCAACCCCGACAGAAGATGCCGGGGTCGCGCTGGTGGTGGGTTGGGACTCGAATACTATCGGAAAAGTTGGGTTCGCAAACTCGAGGCGCGTAATTAGTCACTATTCGGATTGCACGGCGACCACAATGAGCGTTTACTGATGCACGGGTGAAACCGGGAGCCGGGATGCGTCTTGATTCGATAACGTTGCACGAAGTTGCGCTCACGCGTTCCGACGGAGGTACAGGCGAGGCTTTGATTGTACAAGCCTCCCACGAAGAGCATCACGGCTGGTCGGAAATAGCAATCGGGCCAACACCCTGGCATGGCACCGAATTCTTCGACAGCGCTTGGCTTTTTGCCTCGACGTACGCCATTCCCGAACTCATAGAGAGACCTCCGGTGCATCCATCCGGTACCGGCATCCGGCTCGAGCGGCTCCGGGGCCATCCGCGTACAAGGATGGCGCTCGAACTAGCTCTCTGGGATCTCTATTCCCGAACCCATGCACTGCCCATGCTTGATGCGCTCGGGGGCGGACACCAAAATCTCACGTTCAGTGCGAAATTGAAAATTCAAGATACCTTGCAAGATCTCGAGAAATTGGCCGATTCCGCGCTCGATCGCGGGGCAAGCGTGTTGCACGTTGCGATCAGGCCCGGCTGGGATATCGATCCACTTGCCGCGCTCAGATCCCGATTTCCGCTCGTCCGTATCGTTGCAGATGCGCATGGATCTTTCGATCCATCGGAATCGCGCATCCTGGCATCGCTCGACCAGTACGGAATCGAGTGCTTGTTGGAACCGTTCTCGCCCGATGACACGACCGCAACGACCTTGCTCGCCAAGAACGCCGATTCGAACATATGGGTTCGGGTGCGGAATGAACGAGATCTCGCAAACGCGCCTCACGCGCACGTCGCCGGCCTGTTGATCGACGGCGACGCATTTGGAGGCTTCCGCCCGCTTCTCGACGTGGCGACCTTCTGCCTGGAGCATGGACTGCTCGGCGCTCTCGCACCTTCAGGTGCAACCGTATTGTCAGCAGGCCACACCGCCCTGCTCGCTGCGGCGACTGGCCTCGACGTCGGCCCTCTTGCGCATTATTTCGGGCAGTGGGGTCGCGATATCGTGAAACCCGGTTGGAAACCAGGCAAGCTCGGTCTCGATCTACCTACAGGTTCGGGGACCGGTTTGACGGTGGACCGACCGTACCTCCAGCGCCAGACCCGCCGAACCGAAGTCATCACTGCCTAAACGCCTCCGGCAGTGATGACGTGTGGCCGTTCCCCTTCCAGGAATGGTGCCGCCTCGGAGAGATCAGAGGAGGGCTAACGTTTCGCGGATGCACACGAGAACGGCACCCACCTTCGCAGCGTTGGCGACCGCACTAGCGGTGTTGCTCGTCGTTTCCGCTCCGGCACTGGCTCAAATCCCTGACGAGCCATCCGGATACCTGACCGACGCCGGTGATGTTGTCGTGAACGACGCATCTGTTGAAGCTGCCATCGCCAGGGTTGTCGATACGACCGGCAGCCAAATCGCAGTTGTTACCACCAACGACACCGCCGGAATGTCGTCTCAAGAATTCGCACGCGACATTGGCGAACGCTGGGCGGTCGGCGGCACCACAGAAGAAACCACTGGTCAGGGTGTTGTCGTGCTCGTCAACCTCGCCGATCGTGAGACCTGGGTCGAGCTCGGCAACGGATTTGATGGCTTTCCGCGCGACCTCGCCGACATCGCTGCGGCGGGAGATGGTTTTTTCGCAAATGGCGACTTCGACGGCGGGCTGATCGCCATCATCTCACGGCTCGAAGAAGGTCTTGTTCTGTATGGGCAGGGGGTAACGCCGACTCCCGTCGATCCAGGGCCCGACCCGGGACCGGATCCCGGGCCAATTGATCAACCGGTCCCGACTCCGGCCGATCAGGGAGGAGGACTCGCAACCGGTCTCGGCGTGATCACGGCCATTGGACTCGGCGTCGGGGGCGTGGCGCTCGTCAGCTGGCGTCGCCGGGAACGGGACGAAGTTGTAGCGGCGCGGACCGAACTCGTTGATGGGGAACTGGAGCGTCTACGAGTGTCGGGCGCCGAGCTGCCGACCATTACCGAATACCTCATACCGGCGTCAACCTCCCCGGAACCCATCACGGTCTTCGACGCCGAAACTGCTCTCAACGCCTTCATTGCCGGCACGCCGATATCAGAACAGGTCGCCCAAGCGCTGTGGAGTTCCGGGTTGATCGAGGTCATAGATGCAGATCGTCTCGCAGAGGAAACCGAAGTGCCCCTCGAGCTGGCGGCATCCGGTGAAGCCGAGCTGACAGACGAAGGTGTGCAGGCAGTTGCCAAGGCCGCGCTCGAGGTAGACACCGGCGACAATGAAACGTTCGATGTGCGCCTCATTGAGCTTCGGACGCTCGTCGACAGCCAACGACCACATCGCGTCGCCTCGGCCCGCAAACGGGTTGGGCAGCAGATCCTGGACCAACTCCATGAAACGCCCGTTGGAAGAGCAATCATCTCCGACCGCGGTGAGCGCTTCATCAAAGCTGTCCCGACCTTCAAGTCCGATGCATCTCTCGAGGACGCGGTCGCAGCACTGGAAGATGCCTACCAGGTGGCCGATGCGAAGGTCCACCGCCTCGAAGCCCTCTACGAGTTGTTGCCAGATACAGCCGCTCGACCCGCGGTAGCGGCGGCGCTCGCAGATCTGGATGACGACACAACCAGCTCGGCTGCCTCATATGAGAAGGTGCGCACGGAGCTCGATCACCTGGGATCGTCTCTGAAGCGAGATGGGCTCGACCTCGACGCTCTGGCTGCGCTCTTGCTGTTGAACCACAACGAAACCGACATATCGAATTTCGTGACTGCCTATCGCAAGAATCGATCAAATGGGCTCGACCCGAACCAGTCAACCGAGTATGCGCTCGCAGGATTGAGCTCGCAGAAGCAAATCAAGGCGATCCGTCGCCACGCCGATCGGCTCGGGCTCCCCATATCCATCGCAGCCGCGATGATGCGCTCGCGGGCGAACGCCTTCGACGTCTACGAGGACCTGCTCAAAGAACTCGTCAGCCATGGTGTCGAGGGGGATGCGCGACGATCAATCGCCGGAGTTCTCGCCATATCACTGGAGCCTGCCCAGGCGATGCGCCGGTGGTTGGAAGCGCGGGCTGCGCTGGCCGACCTCGGCCTGGATGGGACGTACGCCGATATCGCTGCTGCGTTCGGAGCGAGCGATCCGCGAGGACCGCGTGCATTCGCCCTCGCCTACGCAGCCCAGCGTCAAGCCCTCGCCAGGAGCAAGATCTCAGACGCCGATCGGTTCGCTCCCGAGCTGGCTCACGCGGGCACACGAGACCAGCAGGACTCGTGGACGGGACGGCCGATTCCAGCAGGTATCGGAGCGTTCGATCCTTTCACAGTGTTCTACTACCACTGGATTCTCACGCGAGGAAATGCAGGCCAATACGGCTGGGAACCGATCTATCAGGACACTTCGTGGTCCGCAGATCGCGACAGCTGGTTCGGGGGCAGCGGTGGAGGTAACTGGGGAGGCTCCAGTGGAGGCGGTTCGTCGTGGGGTGGCGGCGGCTGGTCGAGCGGCAGCTTCGGTGGTTTTGGTGGATTTGGAGGCGGCGGAGGATTCGGTGGCGGAGGCGGCGGCAGCAGTTGGTAGCCGTCGCCTACTGACGACGACGGACCAGTTCCGCCATCACAATCCCAGCACTCACCGACGCGTTCAACGAATCGACGGTGGTGGTGTGCATCGGAACCGTCACCACGTCATCGGATGCTGCGATGAGGCCTTCCGGCAGACCGTTTGCTTCACTCCCTACCAGAAGCACAACGGCATCCTCCAGCGGAGCGTCCCACAGGTTCGTTCCTCCTTCTGGAACCGTCGCAACCAGCCGTGCTGACCTGCTCGCCGCAAACTCATGGAGCCGATCGCCTCCGATCTCGACGATTGGTACGGTAAATATCGCGCCAGCCGAGTTTCTGACGACGTTTGTCGAGAAGACATCCACTGCCGAGTCCACTATGAGAATCCCGCTGGCTCCGAGCGCGGAAGCTGTTCGCATGACCGCACCGACGTTGCCTGGCTTTTCGATACCCACGAGAGCGACCCACCAGCCGGAATAG
>JABDOU010000277.1 GCA_013043085.1 Acidimicrobiia bacterium | reverse complement strand
GAGCATCGACTGCGTTATCGGCCGCCGTCAGCGGAAACGCCAGGATTTGAACTGTCTCGGACCGGTTATCCACACTCCAGATCACCCGATAGCGCAGAGTTCCGTCCACGGACTCCACTATGACCGGACGACCGTCGTCCTGGCGGATCTGATCCGCCAATGTTGAAAGATCGGGCAACGGATCTGGGTCTTCTGCAAATCCGGATGGGCGCGCAGCCACCTGCTTGCCGCTGCGGTCATACACGAGTACCGCAAAGCTGCGCGTACCGTCGCTCCCCCCAAGACCTCCAATATTGGGGCGGCGATCAAAGACCGAGAGCAGCTGGCGGTCTATTTCGGCGTTGAGCGAGACCCTCGTCTGTCTGATCAGCACCGAACCGAGGGCTGCGATCACGAACAGGATCAAGGCAGTAAAGGTGAGAACGAGACGAATCCGGAGTTTCATGAGGCTCTGGTGCTCAACATGTATCCGACGCCCCGCCGTGTCTGAATCATTGCGGCGCCGGACTTCGGCAGCTTCTTGCGGAGATAACTGATGTAGGTCTCGACGATGTTCGCGTCACCGTCGAAGTCATATTCCCATACGAAATCGAGGATCTGAGCTTTCGAGACGACCCTGCCCGGGTTGAG
This sequence comes from Acidimicrobiia bacterium, assembly GCA_013043085.1. GTDB lineage: Bacteria > Actinomycetota > Acidimicrobiia > Spongiisociales > SHLN01 > JABDOU01. The sequence continues at coordinate 2,756 of JABDOU010000277.1, read as the reverse complement.
CATGAGGTAGTGAAGCAAGAGGTATTCGGTTGGAGAAAGCTGGATCTCCTCGTCGTCGTAATAGACCTGATGGGCATCGAGATCCATGGTCAGCATTCCTGCGCTGAGACGATTTCCTGCTGACGTGTCCCCGGAGCCTGAGCGTCGGAGAAGTGCTTCGATCCGCAACCCGAGTTCTTCGAGGCTGAAAGGCTTGGTGAGATAGTCGTCACCACCCTGGCTAAATCCGGCCCGCAAATCGTCGACCGTGTCTCGAGCCGTGAGAAAGATGACCGGCATGTCGTGCCCGTCACGTCGAATCCGGCGACATACATCGAATCCATCGATGTCAGGAAGGTTGACGTCCAAAACCACCAGATGCGGAGGATCCGCCTTGATCGAACGATACGCGTCGTAACCTGACTGCTCGGCTCGCACCTTATATCCGGCGAAGCGGAGAGCGCTTGAGACGAGGTCTACGAGGGATTCTTCATCATCGACCACGAGGATCTCGGTGGCGGCTTCGGTCATGTGAATGCTCTCTTTCCGACAAGTAGCGGGTTCTGGTTCCTGGTATGCCCATGATCGTCGTCCATGCGCCTGCTCGATTCCTGGGTGTCACCTGAGAGATTCCTGAGAACAGAATGTCACAGTCAACTTTACGCCGACTCCCACGATTGCCTAAGCCCCGACCCCGAAGGTATGTCTCACGCACGGAGAACAGACAAAGGAGTCAACATGCGTAGAAAAGTTGCAAGCATCGCCACCGCGGCGGCCCTGATCACAGGAGGAGGAGCGCTGGCGGTCGTGAACGCGGCGCCGGTATTGGCCCAGGAGGTCGCTGTCGAGTCGATGAACCCGTTTCAGTCGTTCATCCAATCACTCCTCGACGACGGGGTCATCACCCAGGAACAAGCCGACGTGATCGCAGAGCGAGCCCAGGAGGTCCGGGCAGAGTTTGGGCATCGAGGGCATCGGGGTGCACGGCTCGAGGTTGCGGCCGACGCAATCGGAATCACTTCGGAACAGCTTCGAGACGCGGTCCAGGCCGGAAGCACGATCGCCGAGGTGGCAGGTGACAACGGAGTCGATCCGCAGACCGTGGTCGACGCACTCGTCGCAGAGAAGCAGGAAAAGCTCGACCAGGCTGTCGCCGACGGACGCCTGACCGAGGAAGAAGCCGCCGAGAAGGCAGCTGAGATCGAAACAAACGTGAACGACGCCGTCAACGGCGAAATCGACCTCTCCGAGCGCGGCCCCCGCCGCGGCCGGGGTGGCCCCGATCGTCCGTTCGGGGATCCCGGCTCCGGGGAGCCGGACACCGGCGCCTAGTCCTCCCCGCCCACGCGCAACACCCGTCCGCAGGAACCGCAGGGTTGACTCCGGGCGGGTGTTGCGCGTCCGGCCGGCTGTGGGCTCGGCACATCGAATCCCATGTCGATAACGTGGGGCTCAGGAGGCTGATATGAGTTTCGATGTGTTCGCTGAGATCAACTGGTTGGCCGCGATTGTGGCCGGAATCATCTACTTCGTCCTGGGAGCGCTGTGGTACAGCCCGGTCGTCCTCGGCAAACCGTGGATGGACTCGATGGGTTGGACGGACGGCGAGGACCCGGAGATGACGCCGGCCGACTACCTGATGCCGCTGGCTGCGTACCTCGTGGTTGGTATCGCACTCGCACTGCTGGCGGAGGCCACCGGTACCGACACCGTCGGCGAGGGGCTGGTGCTGGGTTTGGTAGTCGGGGTCGGAGTGGCGGCAATGATCTTGTTCACCACTACGACGTTCGATCGGGGCAAGAAGAAGTTGAAGTGGTGGACGATCACGAGCGGCTATCACGTGCTCGGGATCATTCTGGCGAGCGTGACCGTCGCAATCTGGCAATGATGTGAAATAGCACCGCAATCTCTGTCGAAAACGCGCCCCGTTGTTCGTCATTAGGTTGAGACCGTGGTACACCACGACGGTTTGAATAGGAGGAGGCAACATGCCCAAGTATGCAGCGCTCATTTATGGAGAGCAGATTCCCGACGGAGAATGGGAGCCGGACCCGGAGCAGATGGCCGCCGTCATGGCCGAGTACAACGAGTTCGGCGAATGGGCCGGCAATCGGATCATCGCAAGCGAGGCACTGCAGGGCCCGGAGACCGCTACCACCATCCGGGTCGAGGGAGGCAAGGGCGGAAACCTGGTCACATCCGATGGGCCTTTTGCCGAAACCAAAGAAGTGCTCGGAGGTTTCTACATCTTTGAGGCCAGCGATCTAGACGACGCCGTCAAAACCGCTGCCCGCATCCCTGGCGCTTGGGAAGAAGGCGGCAAGATCGAGGTGCGTCCGGTGTGGGAAATCCCGGAAATGTGATCGGGGACGATCTCTCCGAAACCATTCGGCGTGAGGGTGGTCGGGTTCTGGCGACTCTGGCCAGACAGTTCGGGAGCATCGATGTGGCGGAGGAGGCAGTACAGGATGCGGTGGTGCGTGCGCTAGAGAAGTGGCCCGAAGCCGGGATTCCACCCAACCCGGCCGGCTGGCTCACCACAACCGCCAAGAACGCAGCTCGGGACCGGCTTCGTCGTTCTTCGAAGCGAGGCTCCAAGGAAGAACAGGCGGCAACGATGCTCATGCCACCGAGGGCCGTACACACCGAATCGGTGGTCCACGACGACCTCCTGCGCCTCATATTCACCTGTTGCCATCCCGCCCTCAACCAGGACGCCCAGGTCGCACTTGCCTTGCGTACGATCTGTGGTCTCACGACGGCTGAAATTGCAGCGG
>JABDOU010000166.1 GCA_013043085.1 Acidimicrobiia bacterium | reverse complement strand
CTACGCCGGCATCGGCGTCGTGATCCGCGAAGACGGGTCGCTCTACGTCACTGTGGTATTCATGCTCGGACCCGATGGTCTGTCTTCGGAACTTCCTGACGAGCCCGAGCAGGCCGGCCCGAACAGTTTCAGCGTGCCGGCGTTTCCGCCCGGGGCCGATCTCATCGGCCAGCACAATCCCAACGCAGGTACGTGGGAGCTCGCGGGGGAAGACGCGCCTTTCTACTACGGAAACCCGGCAGATGTTCCAATGGCGTGTGACTGGGACCAGGACGGGCGAACTACGGTAGGCCTCTATCGAGCCTCCTCCGGATTCCTCTATCTGCGCCAGACCAATACCTTCGGTGTTGCTGACATATCCATCTTTTATGGCATCCCCGAGGACCGTCCGCTGTGTGGCGACTGGAACGGCGACGGCCTCGAGACCGTCGGCATCTATCGACCGTCCGAAGCCCGCTTCTATCTTCGAAACTCCAACACCCAGGGCGTTGCCGATATGGTGCTCGACTACGGCGATTTCGGTGACATTCCGCTGGCGGGCGACTGGGACGGCGACGGCGTGTCAACAATTGCGACGTTCCGGCCCGCGAACAAGACCCTGTACGTCAGCTCCGGTTCCGATGCGGCCTCGTATGACCGTTCCGATTATCAGGCCGGCGATACACTCGTCGTAGGTGACTGGGATGCCGACGGTCGCGACACCATCGGCTACTTCCGCCCTTCGACCGGTACGTTCCATTACTCGAACTGGCTCATCGATTCGGCGCCCGAGTACTTCTACCTGGGAAACGACCGATACTCGCCCGTGGTCGGTCGGTGGTAGGTCAGCGGCTGCTGTTCAGCCGGTTGACCAGGCTTGTGACCACCCTGAGGTAAGAACCCATCAACGGATTGATGAGCTTCACAAGGGGACTCACGGGCATCTGATTGATGCCTGTGACGGCACTGTCCATCCGGCTGAGAATGGCGGCGTCGCCGACAACCCTGATCTGGCGGGTCGCCTCTGCGTCTTCGGATATCTGCTTGCGGGTTGTCCAGAGGTGTTTCCAAGCTTCACGCTTGTCGTCGAACCAACCGTGACGGAGTGCTGCGACGACGACCCCGAGCTCTGCGGCTACCAGGGCCGGAATGAGCATGCGCCTCGTTCGTGGTTCGTAATTGGCGAGCACCATGTGAAACCGATTGCGTTCCAGATAGAACATCTTGCGAGCGTGACGGTTGAAGTCGTAGTCGTGGCGCACCCGGGAGGAAGGGACCTGCATGTTGCGAAGCCCCCGCAGGCGAACTCTCCAGCCAAGGTCAACGTCTTCGAGATAGAGAAAGTAGTGAGCGCGGAACCCATCGAGTAACTCGAAAAGCTCTTTTCGGATGGCGAACGCAGCCCCGGACGGAAAGGGCACCTCGCCAAGAGGGAGGTCAGCCGGGACCGGCTCGCCCCAGTCGGTGCTCCATGCGAACCCGAGAAACGTCAGCGCGCTGTGTGATGTGAAGTAGTGCCCCGGTTTATAGGTGAGCTCCATGACCGGCATAGCGGTACCCACACCGACGTCATCGAGTTGCTCCATGAGCGGCGGAAGCCAGCCCGGTAGTGCCACCGCGTCCGGGTTCAGGAACACGTAGGTGTCGTAGAACGCCTCGGCCGCCCCGCGGTTGCAGCCATACGGAAAGCCCTCGTTGGCGTCCAAAAACACGCTGTCGACCGCGAATTCCTTGACGATGGCGTGGGTGGTGTCGGTCGAGCCGTTATCGACGACGACAACCTGCTTGGGGCCGGCCGGATCGTCCAGTAACGACTCGAGGCACGCTCGAATGTGGGTTTCGCTGTTATGAGTCACCACGATCACCGTGGCGTCGGTTTTGTTCAGTCCCAGGCTCCCGACACGGGGTTATATCGATCGAGCCCAAACTTAATCGTATGGTTGGCCCCCGGCTGGGTATAGGTGTCACGGAGATAGAAGGTTGCGTTCGACGGACGGAACACTCCTATCGAATCAACCCCATCGCCGTCCCAGTCTCCGGCGACGATGCGGTCTCCGGGATTGGCCCCCTCGTAGTGAAACGAAATATCGATGGTTGGTGTCTGAAGGGAGTTGGTGAGATACAACATCTCTGTTGTCGGGTTGAACAACCCGACCGTGTCTTTGCCGTCGCCGTCCCAGTCTCCTGCCAGGGGCACGGTGCCGTCCGCATTGAAGACCAGATCCATGTCTGCGAACCCTTGCGTATTGGTGTTGCGAAGGTAGAAGCGCCGCTCCGAAGGCCGATAGATGCCGATCGTCTCGATGCCGTCACCATTCCAATCGCCGCACATGGGTTGATCTTCGGGAATTCCATAGAAGATCGAGATGTCGGCGACGCCAAAATCGTTGGTTTGGCGGAGGTAGAGGAACCCGGTGTGCTGTCTGTATAAGCCGACGGTGTCGGTTCCCGAGCCGTCCCAGTCGCACGCCATCGGACGGTCCCCCGGATCACCGTAATAGAAGCTGTTGACCGAGCCGTCTGGTCGAAGCAGATGCCACAGGCCGGTCACCGGATCATGCCCGGCGATGGCGTCTGCCGCACCGCCGCCCACGACACCTTGCTTTTCTATGCCGACGATCTGCATCGAGAGCAACCCCAGTTTTGACCTCAGTTCCCTGGAGTCGAAGGAGCGGGTGGCCGGTTCTCCGTTTATGAGACCGATGAAGCTGACCTGTTTCGCAGTCTGATACTCGGTGCCTGCTCGCCGATACGAGTCGATGCGAACATCGCTGAGCGACTCCAACCCGACCGCATTTGCGATGGCATCTTCGGATAGTGTCTTGGTCCATCTGGCGTTTCGGTTATTGACCGTTGGCGCAATGGACCAGGGATCGGGAACACCTTTGAGGTACTCGGGGGTTGAGCCGGATCCAAAAGCGACCCCCGAATCTTCTGTGTGTCCGAACGTGGAAGACGAGTAGAACGTAGCCACCGCCAAAGGATCATTGTTGAAAACCTCACTTTCATGGGTCATCACCATGGATTCGGTGCTGGCGACCGCCTGTTTCCACGTCTCGACCCCAACCCGGAAATTGGTACCGATATACACCTGATCCCTGGTTGTGTTGTACACGTGGCACCAACAGAGGCTTTGCTGGATCGTTGAAGAATCCGGATGCCCTCGCAACGTCATCTTGTTGACTGCATACGATCGGCCGGCAACCGCCTGAGCCTCCAGCGTCGAGGGCGCCCACGAGTATGGGACCTCGGCCAGGCCCCAGAGATATCGCTCGAGGTCGACGACATGGGTGATGTGGAATCCGGTCGGGCTCGTGCCTATCGGCTTGTTCGGTCGGATCCGCAGGTCGCCATAGGTGTAGGTTCGATCTCCGTCGATGACGATCTTTGTCGTCGGATCGATGGCTGTCCAACCATCCCATGTCACATCAAGGGCGCACGAACCCGGGCCCCACCACGGCTGCGTGCCGATTGACAAAGCGCAGCCCCCATCCGAGAACGAGATGACGACGCTGTTCTTGTTGAGGATCGTCACCTGCTCGGTGCCGCCGTCAGGCGTGGGGCGGCTGATCACCACGTAACCCGAGCCGTCCGGTGCCGTTGCTTGCACATCGAACACGGCCGACGAGCGATGCTGGGAAAGCCCTACCCATAAGACGCCCGGGTCGGGGACATCTACCCCGAGCTGGCCGGTGTCGATATTCGTGAAGTACCAACCCAGAATTTGGGTCCAGGTGCGTCCCTCGAGACCCATCCCATAGGCGCCGAATTGGGACATGCCGGTACCATGGCCCCACCCGCCGCCGTGGATGGCGTAGGTGATTCCCTCGGGCTCCGGAGGAGGTTGCTGAGCATGGGCGGGAGTTGGGGCGTGTGCCATCGTCAATCCCACCACTCCCGATGCGACGACTGCGAGCCCGACCGCCAACCAAACCACTAAACGTTTCATAGGTCTGCGCCTAATGATAGGAGCAGGTTTCGGGCGCTCAATGGGAAATTCCGAGAGGGCCCCACGACCCATACGTCACCTGAGGGTCAGGTCATCGGCCGGCACAGGTGGTCGTACTCGACCAGTGCCGGTGGATCGGACGGATCCGAACAGGCCGTGCAGTTCGGATTGCGTCGTACTCGGAACCGATCCATCGTCTGCTCGAGGCTGTCGTAATACAGCAGGGTGCCGACGAGGGATGTGCCGATGCCGAGGAGCAGCTTGATCGCCTCCGTCGCCTGCAAGGTCCCGATGATTCCGGGTAACACGCCAAGCACGCCCGCCTCGGCACAGTTTGGTGCTGCCTCCGGAGGTGGGGGGTGGGGGAACAGACACCGGTAGCACGGGCCCTCGTAGGGTTGGAAAACGCTCGCCTGCCCCTCGAATCGAAAGACGGATCCGTGGACGACCGGAGTGCGGGTTATGAGGCTCGCGTCGTTGAGCAGATAGCGAGTAGGAAAGTTATCGGCACCATCTATGACGACGTCGTAGCCGGCGAGCAGGTCGATGGCATTGTTTGCTGAGAACCGCGTCTCGTGGGTTTCGACGACGATTTCCGGATTGAGGTCGCTCAATGTGCGCGCTCCGGAGGTCACCTTCGGCTCACCGACCCGGGCGGTTGTATGAATGACCTGGCGTTGGAGGTTGCTGAGATCCACCCGATCTGCGTCGACGAGACCGATGCGTCCAATACCGGCCGCGGCCAGGTAGAGAGCCGCCGGTGAGCCCAGTCCTCCTGCTCCAAGGATGAGAACGCTGGACTCGAGCAGCTTCTGTTGCCCGGGAGATCCGACCTCCTGCAGCCGCAGGTGCCGTTGATAGCGGGCCATCTCCGGTTGATGGTCGGGCGTGCTCCACGGGAGACCATATCGCCGCCAGGCGTCGACGCCACCCGCCAACGAGACGGATTCGCCATAGCCGGCTTGGCGAAGCATTTCTGCGGCTTTCAACGACCTCAGCCCGACCTGGCAATACACCAGGACCGGGTCGCCCGGGCCGGCAACCTCGGCGATGTGGTCCATCAAGAC
>JABDOU010000230.1 GCA_013043085.1 Acidimicrobiia bacterium | reverse complement strand
CAGCAGGGTCGATTGCCGAGTTGGGACCGGGCCGGCTGGCCCTGGCAACCGGAGCCGAAGCGCCCCACCTCGATCCCATGGACGAACCCGAACAACTGGCGGCCGACTTATGGTCTACCGGGGTATCGAACCGGCACCCGATGCAACTCATCAGAGACCAGATGGAAGGCGCAGGCTATCTCTCCATTGCCGATGCACTCTCTCTCAAAAAACACGGCGTTCGGGCCGCCGTGGCCGGGGTGGTCACCCACCGCCAACGCCCCGGGACCGCCAATGGCGTCCGATTCCTCAACCTGGAGGATGAGACCGGTCTCTTGAACGTTGTGGTGTTGCCTGCTGTGTGGGATGCCAACATCGAGGTTGCACGCAAATCATCGGGTTTGATCATTTCCGGGGTACTGGAGTACAAGGACGGGGTCACCAACCTGGTAGCCCATCGCATCGCGCCCCTGGATTCGATGCCATTGGAAAGCCGCGACTTCCGGTAGCAGCCGTCGATGCAATCGGACGCGCCGGCGCTTTGACGAGTACGGAGCGGACAGAAGGTCATCGCATTTGTGCTCAGCGGCGAGGAGGTCTGGTGAGAGCCGCCCAGGCCGCATGCCGCCATTCAGGTCGGCGCGTACGTCAAAAAGACTCACGGCTCCGAACGAAGTTGCCCTGCCACCGGCCTGGGGAGATGCATCACGAACGTCGAGCCCTTGCCCAGCCTGCTCTCCACCTCCACGAAACCGCCGTGGCGCTCGGCGACATGTTTCACGATGGCGAGGCCGAGTCCGGTGCCACCCGACTCCCGGGAGCGGTCGGCATCGACTCGATAGAAGCGTTCGAAGATTCTCGGAAGGTCTCGTGTCGGTATTCCCCGACCCGTATCGGAGACGCGCACCACCACATGTTCCTCATACTCGCCGACCTCTACCTGCACCCCGCCGCCGGCCGGCGTGTACCGGATGGCGTTGTCGACGAGGTTGCGGATGGCCGATGCCAGGTCCTTGCGACTACCGCGCACCAGAGCGCCGTCGGTGACAACCTTCAGCACGACCTCTCCGGCGTCCGCCGCCGCCTGGAGGGCGCGTGTCTCCTCGAAAACCACTTCGGACAGGTCGAGATCGACGGCGACCATCTCCTCGGACTCCATGCGGCTGAGATCCAACAGATCCTCGACGATACGGGCCAAGCGCGTCGCCTGCGTCTCGATATGACCGGCGAACTTCGCGGCGGCCTCCGGGTCGCGACCGACGGCTCGTTGCAGTGTCTCAGCGGACGACCGGATGGAGGCGATCGGCGTCTTCAGCTCGTGTGAGGCATCGGCAACGAAATCGCGTCGAACCGACGCCAGGCGCCGGGTAGCCGTGACATCCTGGATCTCTAGCATCACGTCGGCACCGACCCGGCTCGCGGTCACGTGCAGTGCCCGCAGCGGCAGTCCCGTTTCGATGTCACGCCGAACGACGGCCTCACCGGCTCGCGCATCCTCAACGATCGGCACCAACGACGTTGGCGTGATTTCCCGAAGAGTCGACGCAATGCCGCCAAGCACCTGCTCGGCCGCTGAGTTTGCGTAGCGGATCGAATCCCCGGGGCCGACAAGCAATATGCCATTCTCCATCGACGCCAACACGGCGTCATGCATCTGCCGTTCGGTGTCGGCGGCCTCAAATCGCTCTCCGATGCGGTCACGGAGGGCGTTGATCGCATGACCCAACTCGGAGAGTTCGGCCGGGCCGGCGAGCTGAATCGGGGCGTCGAACTCCCCATCTGCGATACGGCCGGCGGCGTCGGCGAGATCGAGGAGCGGGACGGACAGCCGGCGCCCCATCGCAAATACGACAATCCCCCCGAGTGTGAATGCGGCGATGGTCCACGCCAGGGTCGTGCGGCGTACGGTCTCGTCCACGGCGATGGCCAGAACCGCCAGCGCGGCGACCACTGCCATTGCGTAGACGAGCAGTAGCCGTGTTGTCAGCGCGAGCCTGGATCTTCGATCAGCCATCGACGAACTTGTAGCCGAGACCTCGAACCGTTGTCAACCAACGCCTCGGCTTGGTGGTGTCGCCGATCTTTTTGCGGATTCGCTTGACGTGCACGTTGAGCGTTTTGGTGTCACCCACGTAGCTGAGTCCCCACACGGCGTCGATCAGTTCGTCACGGGTCACGAGACGGCCCTTGCGTCGCAACAGGTATTCGAGCACCTCGAACTCCTTGGGACTGAACTCGATATGCTCACCACTCACCGAGACCTCGTGGCGGGAAATGCTCATTCGTACTGGTCCCCCGATCAACTCCTCGTCGGGGGCGGTCTCCTCCGGATCACTCGTGCGGCGCAGGTTGGCGCGGACCCGAGAAATCAGCTCCCGCATCGAGAAGGGTTTCGTCACGTAGTCGTCGGCGCCGAGTTCAAGACCGGCGACGACGTCGCCCTCACTGGAGCGGGCCGTCAGCATGATGATCGGAACGCTGGATTGGCTACGAATGAGGCGGCACACATCGAGACCCGAGAGGGCAGGCAGCATCACGTCGAGGAGGACCAGCGATGGATGATCCCGGCGGAAAGCCTCGAGGCCTTCGTTACCGGTGGCGGCAAGGGTGACGTCGTAGCCTTCGAGTTCGAGGTTGTACTTGATGCTGTCGGCAAGCGCCGGCTCGTCTTCTATGACGAGGATTGCGACAGAGTCAGTCGTCATCAACGTCCGGGCTGGTGTCTTCGTTGAACTCTCGAAAGACCCCCGTGAGGAGAAAGGCCACCTGCTCGGCGATGTCCACTGCGTGGTCGCCCACCCGTTCGAGATGACGGGAAATCACCATCATGCGGATGCCCCACTCCAGCAACTCGGAGTCTTCATCGCACTTGCGAACCTCGCGGTACATCCTGCCGTTGAGCCGGTCTACATCGTCGTCCATGTCCGGAAGTTGAGTGGCCAACTCGTGGTTGCGGGTGGCGAACGACTCCATAGCCGTTCGAATCATGTGCCGAGCAACGTCGCCCATCTCCCGGATGTAGCCCAGGATGACGTCACTTGTCGGCAACCTGCGAACTTTGCGCGCCGTCTTGGCGATGTTCACGGCAACGTCGGCCATACGCTCGAGGTGAGCATTGATGTGGAGCATGGCCGACATGAGCCGCAGATCGACCGCCACCGGTGTCTGCATGGCCATGACTTCGTGCCAGCGCCGCTCGATGCTCAGGTACAGGTCGTCGACCGCGTCGTCGCGATCGACGAGCGCTTCGATCTCGGCCTTCTTTGCCGGGTGTTCCGGGTTGACGAGGATGTCGATCGCCTCGCCGAGCATGCTCTCCGCCATCTCGCCCATCGCCATGAGGTCGCGCTCCAGATCTTCGAGTTCCTCGTGAAATCGCCTGCGTACCTGGGTCATCCGAACCGTCCCGTGATGTAGTCCTCTGTTTTCTGCTGGGTGGGCCTCGTGAACATTGTGGCGGTCTCACCGAACTCCACAAGCACTCCGGTCCGCTGTTCACGCTCGGCGTCCACGGTGAAGAACGCGGTGCGATCGCTGACTCGCGCCGCCTGCTGCATGTTATGAGTCACGATGATGATGGTGTAGTCGCGCTTCAGCTCGGTCATCAGCTCTTCTATCCGCAGCGTTGCGATCGGGTCGAGGGCCGAACACGGCTCGTCCATCAGCAGCACGTCCGGGCTGGTTGCGATCGCCCGGGCGATGCAGAGACGCTGCTGCTGCCCACCTGACAACGCAAACGCCGACTCTCGCAACTTGTCGTTGACCTCGGTCCACAGTGCAGCCTTGATGAGGGACTCCTCGACCAGATCGTCCATGTTGCCTTGGTAGCCGGCAATCTTCGGGCCGAAGGCTATGTTGTCGTAGATCGACTTCGGGAACGGGTTCGGCTTTTGGAACACCATGCCGATACGTCGCCGTACTTCGACGGCGTCGACGTTCGGACCGTACAGGTCGACGCCGTGGTACCGGACGCTGCCCTCGACGCGCGCCACCTCGATGAGATCGTTCATTCGGTTGAAGCACCTCAATACCGTGCTCTTGCCGCATCCCGATGGACCGATGAGTGCGGTGATCTCGTTGCCCCTGATGTCCAGGTCGACTTCGGCAACGGCTTGGAAGTCCCCATAAAACGCGTTGAGACCCTCGACCCTCAGGACGAAGGTTTCGGCCTCGTCCGGTGCCGTCGCAGCGGACTCCCCGGGCGTGGCTGCACGGGCAGCCGGGTCGGCGCTGTCGATCACGTCCATTCCTGATCCTTCAGTGAGAGCCTCACCAAGTCTTTTCATATCGGTTCCTCAAGATTATTGCCCCGGCGTTGGCCACGAACAAGACGAACAACAACACGACGATGGCGGCAGGCGCCAATGTGTCGCCAAACGCGCCGACCGACTGTCGACTCCAGGAAAACACGACGACCGGCAGAGCAGTGTAGGGACCGGTCGCCCGCTCGAGCACCGTCGCGTCTGCCGCGGCACCGAAGAAGCCGGTCGCGACGCCGATGACGATGAGCGGGGCGGTTTCACCGAATGCCCGGGCCAGCGTGAGGACGGTTCCCGTGAGAATCCCCGGAGCCGCCGACGGCAGAACGTGGTGGCGGACGACCTCCCACGGTGTCGCACCGACACCTACGCCGGCTTCGCGGATCGAGTTGGGTACGGCCCGGATCGCCTCAGCGGACGTGATGATGATGATGGGCAGGACCAGCACCGCCAGCGTCAGACCCGCCGAGAAGATGTTCTTGCCGCCGGTCTGGCCTCCGAGGCCGACGACATCGACCAACCGCACGAAGATGGCAAGGCCGAGCAGCCCGTAGACGATGGAAGGCACGCCGGCCAGGTTGCGGATGTTGGTGTCGACGAACCTGGTCCACCTGTTGTCGGGTGCGTACTCCTCGAGGTAGATGGCGGCGCCAATACCGATCGGGAATGCGACGACCGCCACTACTGCCGTGATCGCGATGGAACCCACGATGGCCGTCGAAACCCCGGCCGTTTCCGGGTTCAGCGACAGGCCCGATGTGACGAAGTCGAAGCCTCTCGCCCGGAAGGTCGGGATGGCACCTGAGACGATGTCGCCCAGCAGAACGACAAGCACCAGCAAAGACGACAGCAAGAGCAAGAGCATTCCCCACTCGAAGACCAGGCCGCCCACGTTGAGCCGCTTGCCCTCGAGCGCCTTGCGCACCACCGTCGTCGTGTCGACCGTGCCAGTGGCCATCAATATGTCTCCCGTATCCTGCGGACGAAGCGATTGCTGATCCAATTGAGGCCGAGCGTGACGACGAACAGCATCAAGCCGATCGCGAACACGCTCTCGAACGTGAGGCCTTCACCAGCCACCTGATCTGAACCCGTTGCGACCGAGGCGATGGCTGCCGTCATGGTGGTACCCGGATTGATGGGGTTGAACTGTCGGAGGCCACCCCCGACCGCTCCGCCGGCCATGAACATGACCATCGTCTCGCCGATGGCACGGCTCAAACCGAGGATGATCGAAGCGACGATGCCCGAGATGGCGGCCGGGAACACCACCTTGCGCACCGTGGTTGATCGACGTGCTCCGAGACCGAACGATGCTTCCCGCAGCGAGTTCGGAACCGACCTCAGGGCGTCCTCCGACACCGACGCGACCAGCGGCGTCACGAGCACGCCGACCCCGATGCTGGCTGCCAGCATCGAGAACACGCCGGCATCGGCGAACACTCGCTGTACCAGGTTTGGGCTGATCCACGTGAGAGCGAAGAAGCCGAGAACCACCGACGGGATGCCGGCGAGCACTTCGATGATCGGCTTCAGCCATCGACGAACACGAGGTCTTGCGAACTCGGCGAGGTAGATGGCGGCACCCAGGCCGAGCGGCACCGCTACGAGCATCGCGAGCAGAGCGACGATCAGGGTGCCGGCGAGAGGCGTGAGCAGGTCGTAGAGACCGCGGCGCGGAAACCATCCGATCTCGAACAGGGCCGTCGCATCGACTTGCGTGAAGAAGGCCACGGCTCGCCCAACCAGCGAAAGCACGATGGAACCAGAGACGACGATGCTGACGGCCGCAGACGTCCAGAAGATCGTCTTCATGATTCGCTCCCGGCGATGCCGTCGCGGGTCGCCTGTGAGGTCGAGGGGGACAGGCGTCATCGGACGCTCCAGGGAGCGCCCGATGTGTGGCGACAGATGGTCGCGGCTTCTATCGGTTCGCCCAAGCGTCGAGGACGGCCGAATAGTCGTCCAGCTCCACGTATCCGGTCTCGCCCACCGACGCCAGGCCGTCGCCGAGATAGAAGTCGACGAACGACGCCAGCTCCGCCTTTTCTTCGGCCTTTGTGGTGTTCACGTAGATGTACAACGGCCGGGCCAGCGGGTACGAGCCGTCGGCGATCGTCTCCGCCGACGGAGTGACGCAACCGGACTGGCCGTCGTCGACTGCGAGCGCCTTCACTTGATCCGTGTTCTCGATGTAGAAGGCGTACCCGACCCACCCAAGGCTCGTGTCGCTGCCCGAAATCCCCTCGATGATGACGTTGTCGTTGGCGGACGCCTGATAGTCGGGTCGTGACGCCGGGAACTGGTCTCGCTGTTCGGCCAGATCTTCGATGACCAGCTCGACGAAGGTGTCGTACGTGCCCGACTCTTCACCCGGAGCTGTGACGACGAGATTGGCGTCCGGATACGGACCCGAGGTCCCGCCCAGCTCTGCGGCCAGGTCGTTGGCATCCGCCCACTTGTCGAAACCGATCGATTCCGGCCCTACGAGGGCGTACAGGTCGTGGAAGGTGAGGCAACTGACCGCTGTGTTGGCCGTTGAGGTGACCACGGACAAGCCGTCGACGGCCACCTGAAGCTCGACATACTCGACGCCGTTGGTCGCGCAGTCCTCTGCTTCGGAGTCCTTGATCGGACGAGAGGCGTCGGAGACGTCCGACTCGCCGGCGCAGAACTTCTTGAAGCCGTCGCCGGTACCGGGACCCTCGACCGTGATTGATACGTTCGGGTTGTCGGTCTTGAACTTTTCGGCGTTGAGTGCCGAGATAGGTTCGACCGTCGAAGACCCCGAGACGAAAATCGTGCCGCTCGAATCGTCGCCATTTGAAGCCGACGAGCCATCGTCGCCGCCCCCGCATGCCGCTGCCACAAGTGCCAGCGCGGCAATCGTCGCAATGTGTCTTGTTCTCATGGTCGATTCACTCCTTTGGAAGACTCCGACAAATTACGCAGCCGACATGGACGCCAATGGACGCCAAGGTGAACGGGGGGTGAACCTTGCACGAATTCTTGGGGCGACTCAAGGGAGGGATCGGGAATGTGGAGGCTGGAGGCGCGGCTCGCGAAGTGTGGGCGATTGCCGGGGTCAACGCGATGTGCGAGCAGGTCCCAGCTTCGGCCCGCGCCTAGCCTGGCTCGGTGAATCTTCGAATATGGCTCGCGATCGGAGTGGCGGCGCTCGGCTGGGGAACGTCGGGCGTGGCCCAACGAGCAGCCCTCGCAGAGGGCATCCCACCGGTCGCGTTGGTTGCCGTGCGATCACTGATGGCGACGGTCCTGCTGATCGTGATGATCCGGCTCGCCGGCCGATCGCTCCCGACCACCCGCCAGGCGTGGAAACTGGGCGCGGTGATGGGCCTGCTCAATCTGTCGGTCCCATTCGTGACCATGGCGATCGCTCTGCAGTTTGCCT
>JABDOU010000220.1 GCA_013043085.1 Acidimicrobiia bacterium | reverse complement strand
ACGGATCGGCCCTCACCTCCGAATTCACAGTCGAAGCCAACGGAGAGACGTTCGGTCCATTTCCCGCAGGAGACCTGGCATCCGAAGTCGATTTCGAGGCACAAATCCTGACCTATCGAGTCGACACGTCCACCGGCGGTAACACGGGTGCGGTAGAAGTAGCGGCCTTCACCAACGGTTAACTCTTCGATTCGAGCCGTAGTCGCTCAGCACTCGACCAACCTTTCATGAGGGAGCGACCGGCCTGTGAGCATTTCGTAGCTGCACACAAGGGCAAGGATGTTTGGGTTTTCCGTGGGCACTGTGATGTCGAGTGTATAAGCGATGGTGTTGGCGGCTTTCTCGGTGCCTCGCTCCTTCCATTCCTGGCTGTGATCGTTCCAGTTATCGAGCCCCCAGTGTTCCGAGTAGGCGGCGCGGTTCTCGTCAGTCAGGTTGAGGTGTGCCCAGGCGTGAGCTAGTTCGTGGAGAAGAAACAAGGACATCCGGTGGCAAATGATCACCCGGCTCCGCCCAACATCGCTCCCCCTGAACAAACCAGCGTGACCCTTGCACGCTGTCGTGTCCGTGGAGAATTCGATTTCCAGCGGCGGCAGGTTCAAGCCCGCTTCGTCGAACAACGCGAGTGCTGCATCAACCTTGTCCACCTGATCATCGGTAGCCCCAACCACGATGACCAGCGGCTCGGTGACAAGTGTCTCCGTGAACGCTGAGGCCGGGGGGGATTTGATCGGCGGTGTCGGAGGGGCGACAGAGGGTCCGTCGGCGGCGGGTGGTTGTGGGGTGCCACTCGTAACTAGCAACATGATGAGGCTTACCAGGATTTTGATGACCGTGTCCATGCAGACACGGTCTTTGACGGCAGTTGAGCGCCATCTCAATGCTGGTTGAAGAACGGTTCAGAACGCCAGAAAGCCTCTCGGGAGCTAGGCGCATCGAGCCCATGGTTATGGGCTGTCAGCTAATCAGTCGCACCGTCAGGCGAAATGTTCGATACGCGCTGATTGCGCTCAGCTTGCGGCGGTTATCGCTTGTCCGATCCAGGCATCCACCACGGAACGGTTTTGATCGATCCACTCTTGAGCGTGGCGGCGGAGGTCATCTTCGGTGTTTTCGCCGGCTTCGTATCTGGCGTTCTGAGCCGAGACATCTCCGACCGGCAGTTCGACTATATCGAACAGTGCTGCGGCAGCCGGGTTTCGCATCAGGAAGTCGCGATTAGCCGTGATCACGATGTCAGCAGCCTCCCAGCCGAGCCAGCACGGATCCTGAGAACACAGGCTTCCGAGGGGCGCCGGATCGGCTCCGGAGAAGTCGACGCCGCTAGCGGTTGTACCGTCGAGAACCGCATCGTTGCTTCCGAGGCTGAGCCAAAGAACGTTTTCACCGGGGATGAGGCTGCTGAGATAGCTAGATGGGCTCCACGTGTACTGGAGCATCGGCTCGCCAGAGTTCACCCGGCCAATCGACGCCTCGACCATTCCGCCATACCCGGCCGTTACCTGCTCCAGGTTTGTCCAGTTGTTGGAGTCGAGGATCTCGTCGATCAGATTGTCGCACGTCCAGGATTCGGGACAGCCAAAGATGTCACCAATTCCGTTGCCGTCGACGTCAAACAGAGCGGCGAGGGTCGGATCGTCGTTGATCTGGGCCAATGAGACGATGTTGTATTCATCGGCAACGACCTTGGTGACGACGATTCCTTCTAGGCCGCTTGCCAACATCTCCGAGCCGATGACCACGAGGTGCTCGCCGGCCCGGCTGCCATCGCTGATTTCCTGATCGTGCCACGTCAGGTGCTGGCTGTACCAGCTATTTGGCCAGAAGTCGACGATTCCTTCGGCCATGGCAACATAGGCGTCCGTCGGCGAGTACTCATTGAGCGCCGGGTCGGATACGTTGTAACCAAGTTCCTCCAGCAGGGCGGCGTATACCGCGGCCTGGAAGTAGCCGGTTGACCAGCTCGCGCGCCCGGGTCGAACGGTGATGCCTTCGCCCGGCAGGCCCTGAGCAGAGCGGCCGGACACCTGAGCCTCAGGCGAAGCGTCAACCAGAGTGGTTACGACGGGCGGCAGCGGCTCCGCTACCAATGAGGTCTCGGGTGTGAGGGGCGCGGCCGCGAACTGCTCGCAGCTCAGGTCATACTCGGAATCCTGGGGCCCGAACAACCGCCACTCGCTTCGAGTCATGTTGCGGCCGGCAGCTCGGCAAGCGATGTCCACCCACATAGATGTATCGAGATTCCAGACCAGCGCCTTGCCTCCGAACGGTGTAACGAGGCGTAATCCCTCTTCAGAGCTCACTCCATATGGGAGGCCCCCGACGCTTGTCGGAAACTGAACCCCGACCTGGCGGCCCGACTCCAGGTGCCACATCCGGGCCTGTCCGTCGGTTGCCGACACCATGAATGCGCCGTCCGGACTGAATTCGGGAGGAGGCGCCAACAACTGAGACGCTGCCCCGGCGTCCTGTAGATCTCGGACGTGTGCCGTGGTCGATGCATCGAGGACCCACACCGCTCCGTCACCTCCAATGGCAACGATCTGGCTGTCGTCGGGCGTGAAGGACGCTGCGAATACGCCACCAGGCATCGCAGGGAGAGATATCTCATCGCCCGTCGTCAGGTCCAACAGCAGCCCCGTGGTTGAGGCGAAACCCGGCTCCGACACGAATGTGAGCAATGCCCTCGAGCCATTCGAATCAAAGTCGGCCGACCGGACCAGACCCGAACTCGTGTACAGCGGCTCTCCGCCGTCGACAGGCTCGACCCGGCTGCCCAAGCCTGGAACCACTCGTGCCACCAACGATCCGTCGTCACTCCAGGCCGGGACGAATGAGCCCCAGTAGTCGCCCAAGTATTCGCCTGTGGCCAGGTCGTAGCCAATGCTGCGTTCAACAAAGTCGGAAGTCCAGAGAATCACGTTACGGTGTCGGGCCGGAATGAAACGGAAGGTGGCAGCCGAGCCGGCGAACTGTGCTACCTCGACGTTGATGTCAACGGGTACCAGGACAGGTGGTTCGTGCGCGACGTCCCAAACCCCCTCGCTCACCAGCCCGGCCGTGGCGAACGACGCGTCCCGGCTGATGGAAGGCTGCACGGTGGCGCCAATATCATGAGACTCGGCAAGCAAACGACGACCGTCGAGACCGGCAACGAGAATGCCCTCGGCTGAGGCGACGGCAAAACGGGACGACGACGGATCACGGGTTATCGCCGACGGATCTGCGAGCTGCATACTCATCACGACCGTGTCGGATTGAACCCTCAATGGACGCCCCTGTACGAGATCTCCGATATCTGCTGACGTCACCTGCCCGGCATTGGTCAATGAAATGATGCGACCGCCCGGTCCAGGCATTGCGGCCGCCATTCCGACGGCTCCTCTTCCCACCTCACCCGGTCCTGTCGGAACCGTGGCCAATGACAGCTGCTCGCCGGTGCTGATCTGCCACCTGGACACGAAGGTGTCACCCGCGGACACGAGCGCATCAGACCCTTCAAACCAGAAGTGGCGGGGGAATTGGGCGTACTGGTTGAGCTCGTCGGTG
>JABDOU010000213.1 GCA_013043085.1 Acidimicrobiia bacterium | reverse complement strand
GATCCGCATCGCGTGATGGAGCTTCGTCAGATCGCCCAGGACCCTCTTTCGCTTGAAACACCGTTGGGAGACGATGAGTCGATGACGCTCGGCGACTTCGTCGAAGATCGAGGTGCAGACCGCCCTGTCAAGGCCGCCTCATTCCGAATGTTGCAGGAGGATCTTTCTCTCGCCCTCGAATCGCTGAACGAGCGCGAGCGTCAGGTTCTGATCATGCGCTTCGGACTGGAAGATGGCAAGGTCAAGACGCTCGAAGAGGTCGGCAACGCATTCGGAGTCACCCGCGAGCGCGTCCGTCAGCTCGAGACGAAGGCGCTACTCAAGCTGCGGATGCCCGCCGCCGCCAAGGAACTGGAAGGGTTCCTAGGAGATTGACTTGAATCGCTCGCTGGCGATTCTGGCAATGGCGGCCGCCTTCTCCATGACAACTGTTCGACGCTCTTCGTTCCAGACAAATGCTGTTATTGCGCCGCCAATGGCGAGTGTGATGAGTCGCTTCATCCGGTTCCTTATGTCGTCGATAGCATGACACACGTATTGTGCCATCTCGCTTGGCGACAATGGTACGATTCCCCGCCTTTCCGGGGTAGCTCAATTGGCAGAGCAGCGGACTGTTAATCCGTTGGTTGGGAGTTCGAGTCTCCCCCCCGGAGCCTTCACAATTGACCCATCGCCTGTCGCGTCGTAGCGTCGTGATGTGCGATCTCGAATGCTTGCAAGCGCGTTGTTGGGTGCGATCCTCATCCTCGTTGCCGAGTTGGCGACCTTTTCGGAATCGACAGTGTCCGATGAAGCGTCCGAAAGCCTGACTGTTCCCATCGGAGAGGGAGAGGCAAAGCCGCTTCATCGGGTGGCATTGTTCGACCAGAAATCGGGGATCTTCTACATCGCCCACGATGGAGAAACAACCAACGTGACAATCGGTGTCTCTGGCGACCCACTCGCCGGAGATTTCGATTGCGATGGTACAGACGGACTCGCTGTATTCGACTCCACCACCGGCAGCTTCTTCGTCGATAACGACCTGGACGGTGAGATTGACACCGAAGGCAGGTTCCCCGGGGGAGATCGGATGTTGATCGGCGACTTCGTCGGTGATGACCTGTGCGATGAGGTGGCGGTCTACGACACACGCCGGGGATACATGCGGATCGGGCATTCGGCCGGTCCTGGATTCGTGACCGAGACGCGTGGCTACTACTTCGGTGTTCCGGGAGACGAGCCGTTCGTCGGCGATTTCAACAATGATCTGCAGACGGATCTCGGTTTGCATCGCGATACCACCGGCCTCGTCTACATGCGCACCTCACATGACACCGGGTTTGCCAACACCGCATTCGTCTACGGAAACCCCGAAGACAGAGTGTTGGCGGGGGACTGGACCGGCGATGGTACTGAAACCGTGGGCGTCTACCGGCCGGGCGAGGGCACGATTTACCTTCGCCACTCCAACACATTCGGGGTGGCAGACGAGACGATCGCCGAGTACGGCAACCGGAGCCTGGTGCCGGTCGCGGGTTCGTTTGGCCAGCTGTCCGGCGGAGGCGATCCTCCGCCACCGTACTTTGACGCCACCGACTCGTGTTTTGATCCGGAAGGTGTCTTTGCTCCAACCGGCAGATTGCTACCCGTGCCGGCCAGGCCATCAACTGTGCCCGGCACTGTCACGTACTCGGTGGCGGTTGAGGAGGGCATAGGGTTCGATCCCAGCTGCTTTTCCATAGTGGTCGCCTCCATCCTCGCCGACGAGCGTGGGTGGCAGCGCGATCAGGAAATCCAGTTCGAGCAAGTTGCGAGTGGCGCTGACTTTCGTATCGCGTTGGCGTCCCCCCGTACAGTCGACAGGCGCTGCGCCCCGTTGAGAACCAATGGCGTCTACTCGTGTTTCAATGGCACCCACACCATGATCAATACGTCAAGGTGGCTCAACGGGTCTAAAACCGTGCCCACGCTTTCTCAGTACCGCCAGATGGTGATCAATCACGAAGTTGGTCACGCAATCGGTCACGGCCATGTCGGCTGCCGGGTGGCAGGCGAGCCGGCACCCGTGATGATGCAACAAACGATCAACCTCGGTGGGTGCAGGGCGAATCCCTGGCCGCTCGAATCAGAGCTGACCGGGTTGCATAGGTAACCGAAATTCAGCCAATCGTGCGGTCAGTACCGCAGGATGGCGGCACCCCCGTCCACTTCGTCGGTCTGGTGTACCTCGCCGCTATTGCGCCAGGTTTCTACCGCAGCGCCCTCGATTACATCCGGGTCGTTATCGGTGAGCCACTCGGCATTGAACAAAAGCGCGTGTACTTTGCCCTGACTCGATGCATCTGTGATGGTTGGGAGATCCCTCACGCACTTGTCGCTTCCGGCGACCCGGTTGTAATGCGATACCGCATTCCTCGTCCGGCTGACCACGTCGCCGAGCTCGGCTGCCGCACGTTTATGGAGCTCATCCAACCCGACAGATGACGGGTTCGTCGTGATGGGGTAAACGTCGATTGCGCTATTCGAGACAGCTTTCCTGTATTCAGCTACCAGCGCAGGCGGACCGAACACCGAGTGCGCACGAATCCCATCGCCCACGGCCTTCTCCACAGCTGCCTCCACCATGCCGGCATATCGATGCAGGTCCTCTGATTCCTTGTTTTCCATGCCGCCATGGCCGTGGAAAGATTGGCCTCCGCCACCCACCGAATGTGATTGCAGCTGTCGTTCGATGTCCGAGTACTGAGTCACTTCAGCAAGTCCCGACGGCGCTCCCGGAAGTTCGAGAGGTTCGTACCCGAATTTCGTTGCGAGCGCAGCGTCGACCCCTCCCTTGTTGAGAGCCACGACAACGAACCGTGCCGGTTTGACCAGTGGTGCCAGCGGGGTCAGTGCGAAGTTTTGACCCATAACGACCCGTTCCCCGAGTTCGATGGGCACCGTCACAACGGTGCGCTGCTCTTCCGAAACGAAGATGGCCCTCGAGCTCGTAGAGTCGGGACCGCGGTGATCGACTCCCTCCAACAATCCGTCAAACATCTCTTTTGCTTTTTTCTCGTCTACACCGGAATCGGTGAGTTTTCTCACCGCCGAAGTGACCATGCTTCGCAGACGGGTCTCATCTTCTGCGATCGGATGGCCCGGGGGTCGCGGAGGCATCAAGAGTGTGATCTTGGGTGTGCTCTTGTCTCGTATCAATCGATCGAATGCATCGTCGGTGAGTCCCAGCCCGACCGAGAAGTGTTCAACTGGGGGGTTCGCCATAGCCACTACTTGGCCGGCACGCACGTGAGAACCGGACCGCTGGCGCCGTGTATGACATCGGCGACAACACTTCCGAGTAACACGCGTCTCAGGCCTGTGCGACCATGGGTCGCGAGCGCCAGAATGGTTCCAGCGTCGTCACCAACCCACTCGAGAATCGCTTTTGCCGGATGCTTCGAATGGAGGACGTCCCATTGGAGTTCGACACCATCGTCTTTCATCTTCTGTGCAACGTTGTGTACATAGTTGGTCTCGATGCCACCGAGGTTTGGTTCCGGTTCCACAACTTCTATCAGCCAGAGTGGAACGCCCAGGGCTTTGGCCCAGGCTTCGGCTTCTTCGATGATGGCGAGGGCGAACTCCGATCCGTCGACGCAGGCAACGATCCGGGTGTACCTGTCGCTCGATCGCGATTTCGGTCCAAACAGCATCACCGGTGCATGCGACTTTTCAATGATCTCGCCGGATACCGATCCGAGCAAAACCGTCAGCAGTCCCGATCGGCCGTGCGATCCCATGAAGATGATGGAATTGTCGACATTCGCTGCATATCCGAGGATCGCATCGGCGGTTGAGGGATGCGCCTTGTCTATTCCCACGAACTCGATATCGAGCGGTTCCGCGAGGTTGGCCGTCTCGATGGCTGCGGCCACGTGCGGCAGATCCACTCCTGCTGAACCGGCGGTGAGCAACGTCACGTCGGCGTCGATTACATCGGCGATGGTTGCCGCAGCACGTAGCACGTGGACAGAAAATTCGGACCCGTCAACAGCTGCGATCAGGTTTCGGTAGAAGTCGTCCCTCTGTGCCGTTCCTGATTTGTTCGAAACACCTGGTTCGACCGTCATCTGACCTCCTTGTTGGACATACGTTGGTAAGACCTACCCTGGATAGACGTACCCGGCTGACATGCCTGCGTGAGGTTTCTCATGCTGCTCCCAACGATACAAGGCCGGTGAGCATGATCTAGAGGCAAAAGTCGTCGCATATTGTGGATACCCCCTGACCCTATACGACCCGGCTGGGAACCGGACGCGACGATGTCACCTTGACGCGATCTAGCGCTCGTAATCGGTGAGATGGTCTGGGGCGGTTAACCCCGGAGTGAGCCTTTCATCGTCGATCGGTTGCCCGAAGGACGCGAAGATCGGAATCACTCCGGCCCAGATGTCGAGCTCATAGTCCTCTTCGTCGTCTTCGGGATCACCGGTACGTATTTTGGCGGATGCCTCCGAGAGCTCCATTGCGATAATGGACGTCGCCTTGAGTTCCTTATTGGTGGGGCGGCGAGCACTGTCCCACTGACCCCGGGCAACGTGTTCGACCACGGCCTCAAAGGCGGTCATCTTTTCGGCCGGATCGGTGACCTCGCGTCCGGTTCCCAGCGCAACAACCGATCGATAGTTCATTGAAGAATGAAAATGCGACCGGGCCAGGACCAGGCCATCGAGCAGCGTAACCGTGACACAGATCGGCTGATCGCGGATCGAACGCAACATCCGGCTGGCCGGTGATCCGTGGAGATACAGGGTGTCGCCAACTCGAGCGTGAATAGTTGGAATCACAAACGGCTGACCATCGTGCACGAACCCGACATGACAGATCAAACCTTCGTCGAGAATCACCTCGATGGTCGACGTGTCGTAGGAACCGCGCTCAGGAAGTCGTTTGATCTTGGTGCGGGGAGTGGACATTGCCGACGTGGATTCCATGCGGAAACACTATTGCCTGACAAACAAATGTGCCCCCGGCGAACCGGGGGCACATTTGCTGTATTTAGCTACGTCCTAAGGAGCCGATGGGCAGATGAAGCGATCGTCGAAGCCGATTCCACCGTTCGCAACGGGTCCGAGTGCTGTCATGTTCGGACTGCGGAGTGCTCCACACTCCATGCCACTGTGGGCTGTGACATATGCAGATGAACCAGCGCCTGTCTCTTGGAGGAATCCCTCAACCGGACCGACGAATCCCTGGAAGGGTGCTCCGCCCTGGCGCGCCTGGTTGGCATTGGTTGCCTTGCTATTGATGTGAGCGAAAGACGGTGCTGCCGTCAGTGCTGTCAAGAGCATGGCGAGGGCAATGCCTCGCATGAGCCTCTTCTTCATGTTTCTCCTTATTGACGCGCCGAAACCATTCCAGCGCGATTGGTGGCGGCGATGGTACTTAGAGTGGTGTGACTGTGCAACGAAATGTTTCCGAGATTGTGTTCAATCTCGTCGCAATCGGATTTCACCACTTGGAGAAACGCTTGAATCCGGGTTATGAGATTTGAACCGATGTGGACGGACCGACTGCTTCTGCGTCCGGTTCGGCTCGAGGATGCCGTTTCCCTGGCGGCGCGCCGCAGCGAGCCGGCCGTTGCTCGCTTCCAGAACTGGACCGTGCCATATCC
>JABDOU010000196.1 GCA_013043085.1 Acidimicrobiia bacterium | reverse complement strand
AGTTCGGGGAGGCCGACCACGAATAGCGCACCGAGCGCTGCCCCGAGGACCGTTCCGATGCCACCAATCACAATCATGGCCACATATTCCACCGAAAGCAGAAGACCTGCACCACCGCCGAAATTGCTTCCGATCGGGTTGCCGAGAAACACACCGAGCAACACTCCGGCCGCCCCCGCATAAAACGAACTGATACCAAAAGCCACCAGCTTTGCCCACGTGACGTTGACGCCAATCACTTCTGCAGCGATATCGCGATCCCGGGTTGCCTGAAAGGCCCGGCCGACTCTGCTGCGCGCGATGTTCTTGCCAACGAGATAGGCGACAATCGCGACGATGAGAGAGGCAAAGTAGAGCTCTTCGCGATTACTCAACCCGAACAATGCTTCTTCTTGTCCCGGCAACACCAGGGATATCGGAGGGGCGCTCCTGCCTCGCGAAGCTCCGGTGATCTTCTCGAGACCGGGCGCCCCGAAAAGGAATTCGCCAAAGAACACGAGAGCGACCGTGACCAGCGACAGATAGAGACCTCTGAGCCGAACGGCGGCAGGCGCCACCAGCAAACCAAGGACCGCAGCCACGAGGCCACCGGCCAGAACGGCCACCCACCATGGGAGCCCGAATCCCCAAAACGACACCCCGGAGAGGGTGGTGGCACCCGGTTGCTGCGTCACCATCGCTCCCACGAACGCACCGACCCCGAGGAAGAAAGCGTGACCCAGTGACACCTGACCAGCGAATCCCGACAGAAGATTGAGTCCGAGGGCCGCCGTTGCAGCGATGAGGATCGAGATTCCGATCGTCAGCCAGAACGATCCGCTCACTCCTATCACCGGCAGGTCCGTCCTGGTCAGGAACGGAAAAGCGACAAGAACCACAATCAACACCACGAGCCACGTCTTGTTGACCCGATCGGGGAACAGAGCCATGTCTTTGGCGTACGAGGTGCGAAGCTTGCGTTCGGGCATCAGACCCTCCTCACCTCTTCGGTACCGAACAGTCCGTAGGGGCGCACCAACAGCACCAGCAACATGAGCACGTAAGGGAACACCAGGTGGAAGTTTGGAAGACTGACGGGCAGGTCGGCCAGAACCGGATTGAGGTAACGGGTTGAGAGCACCTGCGCTACACCGATGCCGAGACCGCCAACAACCGCACCACCCGGCGAGTCGAGACCTCCGAGAATGGCTGCCGGAAAGGCATTGAGGGCAGAGAATCGAACGGTGGTGAACGAGATGAAACCTGCCAGGCGGGCGGGGATGAACATAGCTCCGGCAATCGCTGCCATCGCTCCTCCCAGCGCCCAGGCGAGACCAAACACAGTGGACGCTTTGATTCCCATCGCCATCGCCGCTTCTTGATCAAGCGCCGTGGCGCGCATCGCCACGCCGTATTTCGAGTATTTGAAGAACGCGAAGAAACCAAGCACGACGACGACCATCACGATGATCGCCCAGACACTTGCCCACTGGATCGACAGATTTCCAATCCTGAGGCTGGCTGTGACCGGAAACGGAGTTGGCATGGCCTTCTGCAGAGGATTCCAAAACGATTGCACCATCGTGCTGATCACCAGCTCGAGACCCAGGGTCACGAGCACAACGGCAAACACGGGCTGACCCACGAGTTTTCGCAATGCTGTTCGCTCGATCAGCATGCCCAGAAGCGCGACAAAGACGATCGCAAGCAGCACCGAAATCGGGAAGCGAACGTTGATATGAAGACCCGTCCACCAGCTCATCCACTCTGGAAACGGCAGGAGCTGACCGAGGCCGCTGATCGGCCATACCCTGGGGATCTGGCCTGCAACCAGGCTGAAGGTCACATACACACCCACCAGCATGAGGGCACCATGGGCGAAGTTCAGAACTCCGGTGGCCTTGTAGATGATCACGAACCCCAGAGCAATCAGTGCATAGACGGCTCCGAGCGCCAACCCCTGCAGGGTTAGTTGGATGATTTCTTCAAACGTAGAAAGTTGCGCGATCTGAGCAACGATCATGTCAACTCCCGTAGATGTCTGTGATGAGGTCGGAGAACATCTCGCTGATTTTGTTGCGCTTCACCTTCTGAGTCGCCGTGAGTTCGCCATCTTCATGGTCCAGCGCCTTTGGCATGAGCCTGAATTCCCTGACTTGTTCTACTCGGGCGAAATCCTCGTTGACCCTCTCAACTTCCTTCTGAATGAGTTCCCGCACTTCGGGCTTTTCTGTCAGATCCCTGAATGTCGTAAAAGGAATGTTCCTGCGAAGTGCCCAATTGGAGACCGTGTCCAACTCGATACCTATGAGGGCCGACACGAACTTGCGTCTGTCTCCGATGACAATCGCCTCTTTTATGAACGGCGACACCTTCAGCTTGTTCTCGATTTCTGATGGCGAGAGGTTCTTTCCGCCGGCCGTCACGATGATGTCCTTTTTGCGATCAACAATCTTGAGATGATCACCATCCCACTCCCCCACATCTCCGGTGTGCAGCCAGCCATCCGAAGTGAGTGCCTCGGCCGTTGCCTCGGTGTCCTTGAAATAGCCGACGAACACGCCAGGATGTCGGATCATGATCTCGCCGTCGGTTCCCAGCTTCAGCTCGCAGCCGGGATTCGGGACTCCCACCGTTCCCAGTTTCGATTCCCCCGTTCGGTTCACAGTCGCGTATGCCGTGTTCTCGGTTTGGCCGTAGCCTTCAAAGATCGGCACGCCCAGTGCCATGAAGAACTTCAACACTTCAGGGGCGATCGGAGCCGCCGCCGATAACGCACCAACTGCATGTCGCATACCGATCTTGTCTTTCAGCGAGCGATAGCAGAGGACGTGGAACGGCCAGTGGACGAGGTCTCCCAGAAAACCTCTTCTGCCCGTCTCGAGTATTCGATCGGCGTTCCACATTCCTGCCTTCATGGCCAGCCCAAAGACGTACTTCTTGGACGGCGACGCATCCTGCATGCGCAGGAGAATGCCGGCATGGAGCTTCTCCCAAATACGCGGGACGCCGAGAAACACCGTTGGTTGCACTTCCCGAAGATCGGTGGCCACCGTGTCGATCGACTCGGCAAAGTTCACGATCCCTGCGAAATAGAGGACGTTGATCGTCGAGTACAACTTCTCGGCAACGTGGCACAACGGCAAATACGAGAGGATCTCAACCGGGTCTGGCATCTCGGTCAATCCTGCGGCCACGACTTCGGGGACCCGGTCCATCACCCAGACAATGTTGCGGTGGGAAAGCATCGCGCCCTTGGGGGGTCCGGTGGTTCCCGACGTGTACACCAGTGTCGCCAACGAGTCGGGATCGATGTCGTCGACGAGGCGATCAACAAACGTCGGGTCTGATGCAAGAGCGTCCTCGCCCAACTCCATGAACTCGGTCCACGACATCAATAGAGGATCTGGGTAACTGCGAACCCCGCGCGGTTCGATGTAGATGATCTTGCGGAGTAGTGGCAGCTGGTCTTTTACGGCGAGAGCTTTGTCGACTTGCTCCTGGTCTTCGGCGATGAGAACCCTGGCTTCAGAATGCTGCAGCAAGTAGAGCACCTCGGGAGTCGGGTTCGTCGGATAAAGCCCAACGCTGACGGCTCCGACACTCTGTGCGCCAAGGTCGCTGATGACCCACGCCTTGCGGTTTTCCGAATGGATCGCAACCACATCCCCCGGCTCAACTCCGAGCGATCGCAACGCCATGCCAACCGTGCGCACCGCATCCCAGTACTCCAGGTAGCTCGTCTCCTGCCAGATGCCGAATTCCTTCTCTCGGAGGGCGACACGCTGTGGAGTTTGCCGGGCGATCTGTCGCAGCCGGGCAACGACACTGTTCACCGAGATTTCGGCCTCGGGCGGTACAACGGGTCGTTGAGTTGTTGTCATAGCCAGATCCTTCCGATCTCCTACTGGGTATCTGTCACAGGTTTCAGGGCCTGGGTTTCGGCCTCGATCAATTCTTCGGACTCAAACTCTTCGCCCAGGTAGGCGCGAATGACCTCGGGATCATTCTGAATAAACGCAGGCGTTCCGGTGGAGATGTTGCGCCCGAAGTCAAGAACCATGACGCGCTGGGCAATGTCCATCACGAGGCCCATGTCGTGTTCGACCAGGATCATGGCGATGCCCAGTTCCTCCTGGATATCGAGGATGAACCTTGCCATGTCTTCGGTTTCTTCGAGGTTCATCCCAGCTACCGGTTCATCGAGAAGCAAGAGTTTCGGCTCCATCGCCAGAGCTCGACCAAGTTCGATCCGCTTCTGAACACCGTAGGGAAGCAGCGCCACCGGAAACTGGCGGTACTGCTCGATCTCGAGAAAGTCGATTATCTCTTCAACACGCTCACGATTCTCGAGCTCTTCACGCCGAGCTCTTCCCATCCAGACACTGGCGGCTGCCCACGACGACGTCATCTTGTGATGGCGTCCCAGCATCAAGTTCTGCAATACCGTCATTGCTCCGAACAACTCGATGTTCTGAAACGTTCGTGATATACCGTCCTCTGCGATGTGGTAGGGCTTGCGGCCGATGATGTCCGAACCTTCCCACAGAATCTCACCGCTTTGAGGTTCGTACACGCCGTTCAGACAGTTGAAGATCGACGTCTTACCCGCACCGTTGGGACCGATGATCGCGAAGAGCTCACCCTCATCGACGTGAAACGAGACTCCGTCGAGTGCCTTGACACCGGCGAACGATAGATGAACATCGCGGAAGTCGAGCAGGGCGCTAGCCATGGTTCACCATCACGACAACCATCGCTTCTTTCGCTTGTAATGCTTCACATCCTTGAAGGATTTTCGCTCGTCCCCTTCTCCGTGGAGTCCCAGGTAGAACTCGCGAACGTCTGCATCTTTGGCGAGCTTCGCCGATTCGCCGTCCATGACAATCTTGCCGGTTTCCATGATGTAGCCGTAGTCGGCGATACCCAGAGCCATGAGGGCATTCTGCTCTACCAACAACACGCTGGTGCCGTGGCTGTTGATGTCAACAATGATGTCTCGTATCTGCTGGACGAGACGGGGAGCCAATCCCAGTGAGGGTTCGTCGAGGAGAAGCACCTTCGGATCGCTCATCAATGCACGACCGATGGCGAGCATCTGCTGCTCACCGCCCGAAAGATATCCAGCAGTCGATTTACTCCTTCGACCAAGAATCGGAAACAACGTCATGACTCGTTCGTATGCCTGGTCGGAACTCTCTCGATTCTGGTTTGTGTAGCCGCCGGCTCGAAGGTTGTCGTCGACGCTGAGTTCGGCGAAGATTCGCCTGCCTTCCAGAACCTGAACCACTCCCCTTTTGACGATCGAGGCCGCATCAGCATCGTCAATGCGATCGCCATTGAGAGTCACCTCGCCCTTGGTCACCTCGCCGTTGTGAACTCCGAGCAGTCCTGAGATGGCTCGAAGGACTGTTGTTTTGCCTGCACCATTCGCACCGAGCAAGGCAACGATGTTTCCGTCAGGAACCGAGAATGACACCCCCCGCAACACGAGGATGACGTCGTTATACACGACTTCGAGATTTCGAACTTCGAGCAAACGCGTCCTCCTCGCGGACAACCTACCAGTGTGGTGGCAGCTGCTCAATGATCGACGATCGGAAAGGTATCGTGCCGACATGGAGAAGATCGGCATCGTGGGCGCCGGAACCATGGGCGGCGGGATCGGCCAGGTCGCAGCTGCCCATGGCCACCTCGTCACGTTGTACGACAGTCAGCCCGGCGCAGCCGAGGCAATGATTCAGGGGATCATCCAGCGCCTGGAGCGATGGACGATCTCGGGTCGGGTTGACGAGGGTGACGCCAAAGCGATCATCGACCGTCTCAGCTTTGCCGCCTCGCTCGAGGGTCTGGCGGCTTCGGAGCTGGTGATCGAGGCTGTCAGCGAAGATCTTCCGTTGAAACAGAAGGTGTTTGCGGCGCTGGAAGAGATCGTTGGGACAGAAACGATTATTGCCTCTAACACGTCTTCTTTGTCCATCACCGAGATCGCAGCCGGCCTTCGCAGTCCGGAGCGGGTTGTGGGCATGCATTTCTTCAATCCGGCGCCGATCATGAAGCTGGTCGAGATCGTCTCAGGGGACCTCACGAACCCCGATGTGGCAAAACGCTGCTTTGACCTGGTGCGAGGTTGGGACAAGCATCCCGTCATGTGCCATTCACATCCCGGTTTTGTAGGCAATTTCGTCAATCGCCCTTTCTATCTCGAAGCTGTGCGCATCCGCGAGGAAGGTATCGCTGACGAACGAACCATCGATGAGCTCATGGTGAGAGCCGCTGGCTTTCGAATGGGTCCGTTCGAGCTCATGGACC
The DNA here is from genome assembly GCA_013043085.1 of Acidimicrobiia bacterium. Taxonomy (GTDB): domain Bacteria; phylum Actinomycetota; class Acidimicrobiia; order Spongiisociales; family SHLN01; genus JABDOU01. Next base: position 10,163 of record JABDOU010000196.1, on the reverse strand, counting down.
TCGTGGGCGTAGATGTGAATCTCGCGGTGAGCGAAGCTGTCTGGAACGCGCTTGGACGAGACCCTCGCTTCGAACCGAGTGGCGTTCAGCGCACGATGGTGAAACTCGGAAAACTCGGACGCAAGAGCGGGCACGGCTTCTACCCATACGGAGACCTCAACGTGTCTCCCCGCCCGCGAATCGTTCCACCTGGGGCGAGCACGACTTCGATTCGGATCGGGCCCACATCGGGAGGACTACACGAGCTCGTGGAACGTGCGCGCGCAAACGACATCGTCGTGAATACCGGTGCGGAGATAGATGGAATAGAAGTAGATGACGTGCGGCTGACCCTCAGCGATGGATTCACGGCCAGGGAGCACACCATGGGTTCGGCAATTCCCGCCGTACTGGTCGATTGGGCACACGATCTGTCGACGACCTCGTCACTTGGGATCGCCTCCGATGTTCCACGAGCCTTGCCGTCGGCGGCAGGGTTCCTACACCAGATCGGAATCGAGGCCCTTCATCTCAACGACTCGTCGGGGCTGGTTGTAGGAAGAATCATGTCTTCACTCATCAATCTGGCTGCCGAAGCGCTCGCGAAGAACGTCGCTTCTCGGGAAGACATCGACACCGCGATGTTGCTCGGGTTCAACTACCCCGAAGGTCCGCTGTCCTGGGGCCGCCGACTGGGACCCGGGGTTGTCCATGCGATCCTGCGTCACATGGGGGATCACCTGGACAAAGGCCGCTACGGTCCGATCGAAGAACTAGAGGCCGCGCTCGCTACGTCAACCTGATGTAACGGCGTTTTCCGACCTGCACAACACGGCCGACCAACTCAGCCCGGGCAAAGTCCTCTGTCGTCACCGCATCACCGCCGTCGATCCGAACCGCTCCTTGTTTGATCATCCGACGTCCTTCACCATTCGAGGTGACGAGACCGGCGTCACACAAGACACCCGGGAGCCACACCTGGTCGGTCTCCGCCATCGGGTAATCATCGATGTCGTCGGGCAGGCCGTGGTCCACAAACACCCGATCGAACGCCGCCTCCGCTTCAACTGCAGCCGCATCATCGTGGTAGAGGGCCACGATGGTCCGGGCCAGTTTTCGTTTTGCGTGTCCCGGGTGCAAGGATCCATCATTGAGGCCGGCGAGCACGGCATCGATTTCAGCGGGTTCCAGCTCCGTGGCGAGACGGAAATATTGCTCCATGGCGCTGTCCGACACGCTCATGACCTTCCCGAACATATCGCTCGCGTCGTCATCGACGCCGATGTAGTTGCCAAGCGACTGCGACATCTTCTGAACGCCATCGGTCCCAACCAAAAGGGGCACCGTCATCGCGACCTGCGGAGGCTGTCCATATCTGGTCTGTACCGCCCTCCCCATGAGGAGATTCCAGAGCTGATCGGATCCACCGAGTTCGATATCTGCCTCAACGGCCACCGAGTCGTAGCCCTGCAACAGCGGGTACATGAACTCGAGCATGGAGATAGGCTCACTTGCGGCGGTCCTTTTCGAAAAATCGTCGCGCTCGAGCATCTGGGCGACAGTTGTCGACGATGTCAGCTCGAGAACGTCTGCCATATTCAACGGTTCCAGCCACTCCGAGTTGTACCGAATCTCGAGGGGTTCGGGCAGCAGCACCCGTCGGAATCCGTCAAGCACGTTGGCCGCATAGCCCCGGACTTCTTCGGCGCTCAATCTCTTTCTCGTCGCGCTCTTACCACTTGGATCGCCTACCTGGGCCGTGAAGTCGCCGACAATCAGGACCGCAGTGTGCCCCTCTTCCTGAAAATGGCGAAGCTTCCGCAACACCACCGCCCAGCCGAGAGTGACTGTGGGAGCCGTGGGGTCCATACCGAGCTTCACGCGCAGAGGACGATCGAGCGCCAGCTTCTCGTCGAACTCCGACTCGGGCGCGATCGTGTCGGTGCCGCGCATCAATTTGTCCCTATTCATCGACGGGAGCTTATGGCGGGCCACAAACAGTGACGAGTCAATGATCGTTGCGGTTGACGTCCCGGAGTGATCAACGATTTATTCAGGCAGCCTGTTCTGCCGTGTGAGCCGCCGGTAGATCCAACAGAAAACTGCTGGTGCCACCAGAGCCGTCGTAGACAAGTGTGCCGCCCATCTTTTCAGTCAACAGTCGCGAGATCGGCAATCCAAGACCCATCGATCCGGTAATGCGTTGGCCACCGGGCACTTGATTGAACTCCTGAAAGATGCTCTCTCGCTGATCGGCTTCCACGCCGGATCCGTCGTCGACAACCCACAACCGACAACGTTCATCAACGCGACGGATCTTCACATACACATGTGGCCCGCCATACCGGAATGCGTTCGTGAGAAGGTTGCGAATGATTTGACGAATTCTGGCAGGGTCGCCAACGGCTTTGCAGGATGCCGTGTCACAATCAATCGATACCTCGGTATCGGAATCGAGCCCTTCCAGAACCTGGGCCGTTTGCGCAACGAGATCGACGTCAACGCTGTTGACGTGAAGCGACCCCGACTCTGCCTTGGCGGCCACCAGCAGATCCTCGATGAGACCCGACACATCGCTGGCCTGATGTCCGACGGTCTCGAGCAGCGATCGGCGTTCGTCGATCGACAAGACCGCTTCCGGGTCGACGAGCGTCTCGATGAACCCCACGATCGATGTCAATGGGGTCCGGATCTCATGGGAAACGGTTGCAATCAGCGTCTCCTTTTGCTTCATCGTGAGCTCGAGCTCCTCATGGCGGCGTTCCAGTTCGTCTACGGTCCATCTCAATTCGAGCAGCGCCATCACCTGAGTCGACAACGCCCGCAGGGCAGCTTGCTGTTCATCGGTGAGCTGGCGTGGTTCGCGATCAATGACGCAAAGCGTCCCCAATGCACTGCCGGCTGTCGTGACGAGAGGTACAGCCGCATAAAAGCGGATGGATGGAGCTGAAACAACGAGCGGGTTGTCTGCGAAGCGGTAATCCTCGGCTGCGTCCCGCACGATGGTCATCTCGTTCGGCTCCAGGATCGCGTAGCCGCAGAATGCGTGCTCCCGGGGCAGCTCCGAAACCGGGACGCCCACCCTGGATTTGAACCATTGTCGATCGCGATCGATGAGGTTGATGAGGGCTATCGGAACGTCGCAGATTTGCGATGCGAGCAGTGTGATCGCATCGTACGCCTCTTCGGGCAGCGAATCGAGAATGTCGAGCGACTCGAGTTCCGCAAGACGCGCTTCCTCATTTCCAGGAAACGGGGCACCGGCCAATGGTTTTGCACTCACACGGTATGGATCGGCATCAAACCCCTCCCACTTGATGGTCTGGACACCGGGTTGCCGATCTCCAAATGCCGCGAATGTGGCGCCGTCGGGGGTACCTTGCGCGCAGGAGTAAGAATGAAAAAAGCCTTGCTGGCCGTCGCGCTGGTCGTTTCAGCCTGCACAATTCAGCAAACCGACGACCCCGGGATCGGAGAGCACGCTCTCACAACCCTGGTATTCGCTGCCGACGGCAGCGTCCTGGCCGAGTGGCATGCCGGCGAGGATCGGATCATGACCACGATCGATCAAATACCCCAGCACATGATCGACGCGGTCATCTCGATTGAAGACGAACGTTTCTGGACACACGCAGGTGTGGATATGCAGGCCATTATTCGCGCCGCGCGGGTCAATACGAAAGTCGGCTCGATTGTCCAGGGTGGATCGACCATCACCCAGCAGTACATCAAAAACACGCTCTTGACCAACGAGGTCACGCTCGAGCGAAAGGTCGAAGAAGCGAGCCTCGCTCTGAAGCTGGAGTCGACGCTCACGAAAGAAGAAATCCTCGAGCGGTACCTCAATACGGTGTATTTCGGTTCCGGTGCCTACGGGATCTCGACCGCCGCGGCGAGCTACTTCGGAAAACCTGTGTCTCAGCTGACCGTTTCGGAGGCTTCACTGTTGGCGGGCTTAATTCAGGCGCCTTCGTCGATCGATCCCAGGAACAATCCCGAAGGCGCTCTTGCGCGACGCGAGCTGGTACTGCAAAAGATGGTCGAACTGGACTACGTGGACTACGCCACGGCGGCCACGGCCAATGTGCAACCTCTTGTTCTGGCACCGCGGCCCACCGACAGCTTGCGAACCCGCTACCCCTACTTCGTCGAAGAACTCAAGAGGCGGCTGCTCGATGACGAACGGCTTGGCGCCACGCCCACCGACCGGTACAACACGTTGTTCAAAGGAGGCCTGCGCATCTACACAACCATCGACCCGGCTTCTCAAGCCATGGCTGAACAGGCCATAGCCAACGTCGTGCCGGAGGATGGTCCCGATGTGGCTCTCGTCGCCATCGAGCCGGGAACCGGAATGGTGCGCGCCCTGGTGGGGGGCAGGGATTTCTATGACGAGGACGACCCGATCGCAATGTTCAATTTGGCTACACAGGGACAGCGACAGCCGGGATCGGCCTTCAAGCCGTTTGTCCTTGCTGCGGCGCTCGAAAGCGGCATCGAGCTCGATGACATCATCGCCGGCGGGCGGGAGGTCGTCATTGAGACTGATGCCAAACCATGGGAAGTCGAGAACTACGCCAGTCTTCGCTTTCCTGATCTACCCGTCTTGGAGGCGACAGTGTTCTCCGTCAACGTGGCATACGCCAGGCTGGTCGATATCGTCGGTCCGGAGAAGGTGACCGAGATTGCGGCTCGCCTCGGAATCAACGGCCCGTTGCTTCCTTATCATGCACTGGCCCTGGGTGCCCAGGAGGTCTCGCCAATCGATATGGCGTCTGCCTATTCAACATTCGCGGCCGGGGGCCTCCACTCGGAACCGATATTCTTCACCGGCATCGAAACGACGGACGGTGACGTTGTGATCGACAATGCGCCACCGGCTAAACGAGTCATTGACACCTGGATCAGCGATCAGGTAACCACGGCCCTGACCCAGGTTGTCGAGCGAGGCACCGGCGTCAGGGCCAATATCGGTCGGCCGGTCGCAGGCAAGACGGGTACGTCTCAGGATCACAAGGATGCGTGGTTCGTTGGCTACACGCCACAGCTCTCTGCGGCGGTGTGGGTCGGGTATGCGGAATCGCCTGCCCCCATGGAAGAACCGAACACACCGTTCAGCATCACCGGCGGCACGTGGCCGGCCGAGATCTGGGCCAACTTCGCCGCAGGAGTGCTGAACGGAGTCTCGTACGGCAGTTTGGCGGGAGCTCAAGATCTCGAACTCATACCCGTGGCAATCGACACGGTGACCGGCCTTCTCGCCGGACCCGCCTGTCCCAGGGAGTTCGTCGTGACAATGTATCTGCCTGCCGACGCAATCCCGACCGAAACATGCACGCTGCAAACCCTTCGATCGTCCGATTCGAACCTCCGCCCTGGTTTCGTACCCGCGGTTGTCGAGAGGCCGATTACCGACGGGGTTGCCGATCTCAATGCATTGGGCTACGAGGTCAAGGTCATATGGGTCGACGGGGAAATCAGCGGCACCATCGCCGAGCAGGATCCACCGGCTGAAACCGAGCTTCTCTACGGTTCTACCGTCGTGATTTCGGTTGTGGGGCCGGAACCAGGTGCCGAAATGCCAGACGTTCTGGCCTTTACTCGCGAAGCTGCGGTTGCCGAACTCACGGTCCGCGGAATCCCCGTACGAATCGTGGAGGAGACTGAAGCCAACCCGTCTGACGCCAAACGGCGGGCGGGACGCGTTTGGAGTCAGACCCCGGCTGCGGGATCAGTGCCACAGGAAACAGCTGTGATTTGGGTAAATCCGACGACGGTTGATGGCGACTAATTGCCCGAACTTAATTACCCGAAGTCGCAATCTCGGCGGCCGCCACGAATCTCCATGGGTAGTCGACGGCCTTGCTTATTCCGATACGGGGGGTGGTCAGAATCGGTCTATTGAGCGGACTTCCGGCAATGAGCCGTATGGGTCCGGAATCGAGACCTGCGCCGTCGTGATCACCGGTGATACCGAGCGCCTGTGAAAGTTTTCCTGGTCCATCCACCAGATTGTCGGACCGGCCACGCCGTTGCTTGATGATGTCGATGCCCTCGGTGATCTCGCCGCCCCGGATCAAGACGGCTGAAGGCTGCCCTGGTGGGTTCACGACGATGTTCGAACACCAGTGCATCCCGTAGGACCGATAGACGTAGAGGTGGCCGGGCGGACCGAACATAGGACCGTTGCGTGCCGTCCGGCCGCTGAACGCATGGCTTGCCGGGTCATCACCACCCGAATAGGCCTCCACCTCCGTGATGACGACTTCCGTCGCACCTTCTTCAAACTCGGTACGGAGACGAAATCCCAACAAGCGAGGAGCAATCTCGTGCGGCAGCCCGACGAGATCGATCATCTCGTTCCCCCGTCGTCGAGACACTCCAAAAGAATCGACTTGAATGCGTGCAAGCGATTCTCGGCCTGATCGAAAACGCGTGAAGCCGAACTCTCGATGACGTCTCGCGCCACCTCTTCATCGTCATGGGCGGGTAGGCAGTGGAGAAAGATCGCCTGGGTGTCGGCCCTGGCCATGAGCTCGGAGGTAACGCGGTAATCGACGAAATCCGATCGGCGATCCCCGGCGTGCGCTTCGTCCCCCATTGAGGTCCATACGTCGGTGTAGACCACGTGGGCGCCTGCCACTGCCGCTGCTGGATCCCGGACGAGTTCGACCGCACCGCCGCCCGCATCGACGAATTCCGGAGCAGGTTCGTAGCCTTCCGGACTGGAGATACGGATATTCATCCCGGTGCGCTGCGCCGCGAGGATCAGCGAGTGAGCTACGTTGTTGCCGTCGCCGACGTAAGCGAGAACGGTCCCCTCGAGTGGGCGATGCTCGGCGATGGTTACAACATCGGCAACGGCCTGACAGGGGTGCTCTGCGTCTGAGAGAAGGTTGATCACGGGCATGGCCGTAGTCTCGGCGAATTCTGTGAGGGTCGCGTGCTCAAACACCCGCATTGCGACGGCCGCCAGATACCTTTCCATGACGCGGGAGACATCACCCGGAGCCTCGCGGGTTCCCACGCCGATCTGTTCCTGAGAAACGACCAGTGCGTGACCTGCCATCTCGGCGACTCCGACAAAGCTGCTGAGACGGGTGCGGAGCGACGGCTTGGCAAAGAACAGCCCGATACTGCGCCCACCGAGTGCCGTGCTGTAGTCGTCCGGGTGTGCCTTCATGTCGAGAGCGCGGTGCACCACCCGCTCCCAGATCTCCGAACTGAAATCGGCAGCGCTCAAGAAATGCACGTCAGGTACCTCTCAACCGCGCGTTGCACGACGATTCGACCTTCTCGATGAGGCGTTGACGGAGCGGTGCTGTGTCTTCGTCAGAAAGCGTGGTCTTCGTTCCTCGCAGCACCACCCTGGCGGCCACGCTCTTGCGACCGGATTCTGCGAGGGAACCAGCGCTGAACTCGTCAAAGATCACTGCCGACTCCAACTCTTCGACCCCGGCCTCCACAAGAGCCCTCGTGACACATCCTCCCGGTGTGTCCTGATCGAGTTCAAATGCAAGATCAAAGATGACTGGCGGTTGCGTGCTCGGATCGACGAATTGATGATCGACGCGGGCCGACACAAAAGGCGCCAGGTCGACCTCGCCGACGACGACCCTCCCTTCGATACCGATGCGCCTGGCAATACGGGGATGTAGCTCTCCAACCTGTCCGACGGATCGGCCATCGATGAGGACGTCGGCTCCCCGGCCAGGATGTAGGCCTGCTCCCTCGACATTGATGAGTTCAGCCGCATGTTCTAGCTCGCCGCCAAGATTGTGAGAAAACAGCGTGCGAATGACTCCGGCGGCGAAGTGTCCGTCGACCGGTGCATCCGGCGAGACGAGGCCAGAGCTCCTCGGATTGCCAACCGCGGCAAATGCGATCCGACGCGGCTGGTCGGGCAGGTCGGCAAACTCCGGAGAAATATCCTGACGAAAGACCCGTCCGAGCTCATAGAGAGCAACGTCGCCCTGGCCATACCCCTGGTTGAATGCGACACCCCGCAGGAGACCTGGCAGAAGTGAGGTCCTCAGGTAGCCCTCCTCTTCCCTCAGAGGATTGACGATCCGCACAGCCGAGTCGATCGGGTCGCCAAACATGGTGATCTCGGCAGGCCCGACAAACGTTGAAACCTGAGCTTCGTTGAAGCCGATTCCCTGCATCGTGGCGCGGACTCGTCGTTCGGCGACCTGTGCCTGCGTCAGTCCACCCCCCGGTCCGACGGGCACGGTCTCCGGAAACTTCTCGTAACCGTGGAGTCTCGCAACCTCTTCAACCAGATCTGCGGCCCTGGTGAGGTCAGGCCGATAGGTGGGGATCGTCACGACGAGAGGATCGCCCTCTTCGGTAGCCAGGCCGAATCGTCCGAGATAGTCGATAATCATCGCCTCGTCGAAAGGCACTCCAAGCAGGCGCTCAGGTTCGCTCTTCGGAAGTTCGACGGTCCATGGGCGGACCTCAACGGGATAGACGTCGATCGCATCGCCGACCGGTGAGGCTCCCGACCAGTCCATCAGAAGACGGGCCGCACGCGCAACGGCCGATGGCGGCAGATTGGGGTCGACGCCCCGTTCAAAGCGCGCTGATGCCTCGCTTCGCAAGCCAAGCCGCTTGCTCGTGTGGAGAACGGTTGGCGCGTGCCAAGCTGCACCTTCGATGATGAGCCGGGTCGTCGTGTCGTCGACTTCTGAGTGAGCACCGCCCATGACGGCTCCTAGCGCGCTCGGACCTTCGGCGTCTGTGACTAGAAGATCCCCTTCGGCCAGGATCCGCTCAACGCCGTCGAGCGTCGTGAGTCGCTCGCCCTCCGTGGCCCGTCTGACCGTTATCGATTGGCCTGCAACTCGATCCGCATCAAAGGCATGGAGGGGTTGTCCCAGCTCGAGCATCACATAGTTGGTGACGTCCACTGCGTTGGAGATAGGTCGCACCCCGGACAGCCGAAGACGTTGACGCACCGAGAACGGTGAAGGAGCCACCGTTACCTCTGCCATTTCCTGGGCTACAAACCGCGGACACCCGTCGGGGGCTTCGATGGTCACACGGACATCGCTGGTACCACCAACCGGTCCCAGATCGTGGACCGGGTACCGGACGGGGATCCTGTAAAACGCAGATAACTCCCGAGCAATTCCGTGAATGCTCATCGCATCAGGACGGTTCGAGGTCACGTCGATGTCAAAAACGACATCGGGCAATCCAATGACCTCCGCAAAATCGTCACCGACGTTGAAGGACTCGTCGAGAACCAGAATGCCATCGTGATCATCGCCGAGGTGAAGCTCCTTTTCGGAACAGATCATCCCGTTTGACACGACACCCCTGATCTCGCGAGCTCCGATCTCGAATCCGCCCGGCAACACCGCACCTTCGACGGCGAGCGCAATCAGGTCGCCCTCCCCAAAATTCCATGCTCCGCACACGACCTCCTGCGAACCAGATGCGCGCTCGACGGTCGCGAGTCGAATCTTGTCCGCGTCAGGATGCGCACGAATCGACGCGACCCTTCCGACTTCGACTCCCGTGAACTCGGGGTCGTAGCGATCGATCGACTCGACTTCGAGTCCGAGCATCAGGAGCACATGCGCGACCCTGTCCGGATCGGTTTCCGGAATATCTACGAACTCGCGAAGCCACCGCAGGGACGCTCTCACGGAAACTGCCTCAGCACCCGCACATCGTTCTCGTAGAAGCGCCGGATATCGCGGATGCCATACTTCGTCATGGCGAGGCGCTCGACGCCCATTCCGAACGCAAAGCCACTGTATTGCTGTGGGTCGTAACCAACGTTGATGAGGACATCCGGGTCAACGACGCCGCAACCAAGCATCTCCAACCATGTGCCATCGAGTTTTACATGCAGCTCCGCAGACGGCTCGGTGAACGGAAAGAAATGAGGGTTGAACTGAACCTCGGTTTCGGCACCGAAGAACTCCTGCACGAAATGGATGAGCGTTCCCTTCAGATCCGAGAACGTGATGTGCCTGTCGACTACCAGTCCTTCGATCTGGTGGAAGGAAGGACTGTGGGTGGCGTCCCAGGTGTCGGTGCGAAAGGTGCGGCCAGGGGCAATGATGTACACCGGCGGATCGTTCGCTTCCATGTAACGAGCCTGTACCGGTGAAGTGTGCACCCTCATCAAGACATCGTCGCGCCCCTGGTAGTCGACGTAGAGAGTGTCG